>SKGU01000173.1 GCA_007117255.1 Natronohydrobacter sp.
GACCATCGGGCGTTCCTGGATCTTGTGCATCCCCAGAATCCCTGATTGCGGCGGGTTCAGGATGGGCGAGGACATCAGCGAGCCATAGACGCCACCATTCGATATGGTGAAGCTGCCGCCCTGCATCTCGGCCATCGATAGTTTGCCATCACGCGCGCGTTTGCCGAAATCACCGATCCGCTTCTCGATCTCGGCAAAACCCATCTTATGCGCGTCGCGCAGCACTGGCACCACCAGCCCGTTCGGCGTGCCCACGGCAACACCCATATGGACATAGTTCTTGTAGACCACATCCGTGCCGTCAATCTCGGCATTGACCTCAGGGACTTCCATCAGCGCATGGCAGCAGGCTTTGACGAAGAAGGACATGAAACCCATCTTGACGCCATGCTTCTTCTCGAACGCGTCCTTGTATTCGTTGCGCAGCTCCATGATGCCGCCCATATCCGCCTCGTTATAGGTGGTGAGCATCGCGGCCGTGTTCTGCGCTTCCTTCAGACGGCGCGCAATAGTCTGGCGCAACCGGGTCATCTTGACGCGTTCTTCGCGCGCAGCGTCATCTGCCGGGACCGGGGCCCGTGGGGCTGCGGTCGGGGTGGGCACAGTCGGCGCAGCCGCTGGGGCCGCCGCGGCTGCCTTTTGCACATCGTCCTTCATCACACGCCCGTCCCGGCCTGTCCCTGTGACCTGATCGCGCGACAGCCCTTTTTCGGCCATTAGCTTCTTGGCCGAAGGCGCATCTTCCACATCGCGGTCTGACGCCCCCGCGTCAGATGCAGACGCGGCCTCAGCGGCAGGGGCCGCAGCGGCCCCGGCGCTGCCAGAGATCACCGCCAGCTTGCCGCCTGCGGCCACTGTGCTGCCCTCTTGCGCAAGTATCTCTCCCAGAACACCCGCAGCGGGGCTGGGCACTTCGACCGACACCTTGTCGGTTTCCAGCTCGCACAGCATTTCATCCTGCGCGACCGTGTCGCCGGGTTTCTTGAACCAGCTTGCCACAGTCGCTTCTGAAACGCTTTCGCCAAGGGTCGGGACCATCACGGTCACGCTCTCAGTCGTGTCTGCCTCTGCGGATTTCGCGGATTTGGTGGGGGCAGGTGTCGGCGCGTCAGCGCTGCCCGGCTCCGAGATCATCGCGAGAAGCGCGTCGACGCCAACCGTCTCACCTTCGGCCGCTACGATCTCGCCCAGGGTGCCAGCCACGGGTGATGGCACTTCGACTGTCACCTTGTCGGTTTCCAGCTCGCAGAGCATTTCATCAACCGCGACCGCATCGCCGGGCTTCTTGAACCATGTGGCGACAGTTGCCTCGGACACGCTTTCGCCCAGTGTCGGGACTCGAACTTCGGTGGACATAGGCTTGTTATCCCTCGATTGTCAGCGCTTCATTCACCAGCGCTGTTTGTTGTGCTTTATGTTGGCTTGCAAGCCCGGTCGCGACCGAAGCCGAAGCTGGCCTTCCGACATAGCTTGGGCGTTTGCTGACGCCATTCAGACGGTTCAGAACCCATTCGATATTTGGCTCAAGGAAACTCCATGCGCCCTGATTTTTTGGCTCTTCCTGACACCAGATGATTTCAGCATTCGGGAAGCGTTCCAGCTCCTTCAACAGCGCCATTGCCGGGAAAGGATAGAACTGTTCCACCCGCAGCAGGTAGATGTCGTCGATCCCGCGCGCATCGCGTTCTTCCAGCAGATCGAAATAGACCTTGCCCGAACACATCACCACACGCCTGATCTTGTCATCGGCTTGCAAGACCGTGTCGCTATTGCCCTTTTGTGCATCATCCCACAGCACGCGGTGGAAGCTGGACCCTTCCAGGAAATCCGCGGCTTCGGAAATGCACAGCTTGTGGCGCAGAAGCGATTTCGGCGTCATCAGCACCAGCGGCTTGCGGAAGCTGCGATGGATCTGGCGGCGCAGAATGTGGAAGTAGTTGGCAGGCGTCGAGCAATTCGCAACGATCCAGTTGTCCTGCGCACATTGCTGCAAGAAGCGCTCCAGACGGGCAGAACTATGTTCCGGCCCCTGCCCTTCGAACCCATGCGGCAGCAACATGACCAGTCCGGACATCCGCAGCCATTTGCTTTCACCGGAACTGATGAACTGGTCGAACATGATCTGTGCGCCATTGGCAAAATCACCGAATTGCGCTTCCCACATGACCAATGCATTCGGCTCGGCCAGCGAATAGCCATATTCAAACCCAAGCACCGCATATTCCGACAGCATCGAGTCGATGACCTCGTAGCGCGCCTGACCTTCCTTGATATTGTTCAAGGGATAGTAGCGATCTTCGGTCTGCTGGTCGATGAAAGCCGAATGGCGTTGGCTGAAGGTGCCGCGCGTGGAGTCCTGCCCGGCCAGGCGCACTGGATAGCCTTCAGATACCAGTGACCCGAAGGCCAGCGCTTCTGCAGTTGCCCAGTCAAAGCCCTTGCCAGAGCTGAACATTTCGGCTTTCGCTTCAAGCTGACGCGCGACGGTCTTATGGATGTTGAACCCTTCAGGGTAGCGTGTCAGCGCCGCGCCCACTTCGTCCATCATGGGTTTTGGCATCCATGTTTCGCCGCGCTGATATTCCGCGCCTTCACGATTCAGATGCGACCAGCGCCCGTCCAGCCAGTCGGCCTTGTTGGGCTTGTAGGTTTTGCCGGCCTCGAATTCATCGTTCAGGAACGCCTGAAACCCGGCCTTCATGTCCTCGATCTCGCCTTCGGGGATCAGACCGTCATTGACCAGCCGTTCGGTGTAAAGCTGAAGTGTGGATTTGTGCTTCTTGATCCGGGTATACATGGCCGGATTGGTGAACATCGGCTCGTCACCCTCGTTATGGCCGAACCGGCGATAACAGAAGATGTCGATCACCACATCTTTCAGGAATTTCTGGCGGAACTCGGTCGCCACCTTGGCGGCATGCACCACGGCTTCGGGGTCGTCGCCATTGACGTGGAAAATCGGTGCCTCGACCATCAGCGCGATATCCGTCGGATAAGGCGACGAGCGCGAGAAATGTGGCGCGGTGGTAAAGCCGATCTGGTTGTTGACGATGATATGGATCGTGCCACCCGTGCGGTGCCCGCGCAGGCCCGACAGGCCGAAGCCTTCGGCCACGACGCCCTGTCCGGCAAAGGCCGCATCGCCATGCAACAGCACCGCGACAACCTGACGGCGTTCACTGTCGGACATCTGGTCCTGCTTGGCGCGGACCTTGCCCAGCACCACCGGGTTCACCGCCTCCAGATGCGAGGGGTTCGCGGTTAGCGACAAGTGCACTGCATTGCCGTCAAATTCGCGGTCCGAAGACGCACCAAGGTGGTATTTCACATCACCAGAGCCATCGACATCTTCAGGCTTGAAACTGCCGCCCTGAAACTCGTTGAAGATGGCGCGGTAGGGTTTGCCCATCACATTGGCCAGAATATTCAGACGGCCCCGATGCGGCATGCCGATCGCGATTTCCTTCAGCCCCAGCGCACCACCGCGCTTGATGATCTGTTCCATCGCGGGGATGGTCGCTTCGGCACCATCAAGCCCGAAACGCTTGGTCCCCATGTATTTGACATGCAGGAATTTCTCGAACCCCTCGGCCTCGACCATCTTGTTCAGGATTGCGCGGCGACCTTGCTTCGTGAACTGGATTTCCTTGCCCAGCCCTTCGATGCGTTCTTTCAGCCAGGTAACTTGCTCAGGGTCGGAAATATGCATGAATTGCAGCGCAAAAGTGCCGCAATAGGTGCGCTTGAGGATATCGACAATCTGACGCAGGCTGGCCACTTCCAGCCCCAGAACATTATCGATGAAGATCGGGCGGTCCATATCGGCCTCGGTGAAGCCGTAGGAACGCGGGTCAAGTTCGGGATGCGGTTCTTCCTTGCGCATGCCCAGCGGGTCAAGATTGGCGACCAGATGACCCCGGATACGGTAGGCGCGGATGATCATCAGCGCGCGCAAGCTGTCGATCACAGCCGCACGGACCTGCTTATCGGACAGGCTGATGCCTTGCTCTGCGGCTTTGGCCGCAATCTTGTCCGCCGCTGCCTTTTTCTCGGCCACGGGCGCGGCCACCGGCCATTCGCCGGTCAGCGCGGCGGTCAGATCATCGGCAGGCTGCGGCGGCCAGTCGCGGCGCGCCCAGCTTGGCCCCGTCGCTGCGGCCTTGGCATCCTGCGCGCCTTCGCCAAGCGCACGGAAATAGTCGGCCCAGACATCATCGACCGATGAGGGGTCTTGCGCATGCCGCGCCTGAAGCGCTTCGACATAAGCGGCATTCTGCCCTTCGAGGAAGGTTTCACCCTGCATCGGGTCGGGGCTTTGGTCATTCATTATAGCACCTCTGTGACAGAGACAGTTGAACGTAAATTACTTCTTGCGCACACGCGGTTCGGGACCATAGGCGTTCGCGCCCTTCTGGCTGGGACGCGTCATCCACCAGATGATCAGAATGCCGGCGATGATCTGCAAGAGCGACAGCACCAGAAGAAGCCCCGCCTGCCCGGCGCCGACAATGGGCGCATCAGCCGTCATCGACATACCGCTCATCATCTGGCGACCGACAGAGCCCGCGACAATGGAGGTGACGACCACAATCGCACTGGGGACCAGCACCCACCAACCGGGCTTGCCAGTGTCCTGCAAACGCCGCCACGCAACAGCCAGAAACGGGATGAAGACGACGATCTGGAAGACACGCGTCAGCAGCTGACGCCCTTCACCGAAAAGCGCCATATCGATCAGGGTCAGGACAAAGGCCCCGGCAAAGACAAACAGAAAGAACCACCAATAATCGGGGCGGCGCGACCGCCCCGAAAATTTCAGTGCATTCTGGAAGCCACTTTTCACTGCATCTACGAATGTCATCACCGCGCCTCCTGATGTGTCGCGAGATCGTATGGCACCAATTACTTGCCGATTGCTTTCAGCACGGCCTCGCCCAGACCGGCAGGGCTGTCCGCAACGACGATCCCGGCGGATTTCATGGCTTCGATCTTATCGTCAGCACCACCCTTGCCGCCAGCCACAATCGCGCCAGCATGGCCCATACGGCGGCCCGGAGGGGCCGTGCGGCCCGCGATGAAGCCCGCGCAGGGCTTGGAGCGGCCGCGCTTGGCCTCATCCTTCAGGAATTGTGCGGCCTCTTCCTCGGCAGAACCACCGATTTCACCGATCATGATGATGGATTCGGTTTCATCATCAGCGAGGAACCATTCCAGCACGTCGATATGCTCGGTACCCTTGATCGGGTCGCCGCCAATGCCCACACAGGTCGACTGGCCAAGGCCTACATCGGTCGTTTGCTTCACGGCCTCATAGGTCAGCGTGCCTGAACGCGACACCACACCGACCGAGCCACGGCGGTGAATATGACCGGGCATGATGCCGATCTTGCAGGCATCAGGCGTGATGACGCCGGGGCAGTTCGGACCAACGAGGATGGATTTCGACCCTTCCAGCGCGCGCTTGACGCGCATCATGTCCAGCACCGGGATACCTTCGGTGATGCAGACGATCAGCTCCATCTCGGCGTCGATGGCCTCAAGGATCGAATCGGCGGCGAAGGGTGGCGGCACATAGATCACGGAGGCATTGGCTTGCGTTTTCGCTTTTGCTTCGTGCACCGAGTTGAACACTGGCAGGTCCAGATGGGTGCTGCCACCTTTGCCCGGCGTCACGCCGCCGACCATCTTGGTGCCATAAGCGATGGCCTGTTCCGAATGGAATGTGCCCTGAGAGCCAGTGAAACCCTGACAAATGACTTTGGTATTCTGGTCGACGAGAACGGCCATGGTTCAAGAAACTCCTGTTCTTATGCGCGCAGAGTAGGGCGCAGGCTGGATTCACTGCTGTAGAACGGGGCCAACAGCGCGAAATCCGGTTGGGTATGGGTCAGAATCTGGGCCTGCGCTGCATCTGACAGATCGTCAAACTGTACGCGGGCGCTGGATCGTTGTTCATTTTCCAGAACGAAGGACTGGCCCAGACGTTCTGAAAGCGTGGTTTGCATCTCTGTGGCCTGTTCAACCTGAAACACCGCATCATATGCGGACAGATCAGGCCCCAGAAACTGTGCGAACGGGTCTGTGTGATGCCGGATCGAAGGCACTGCCGCCCGGTAGCGCGGAAGATTGCAGAAGAAGGTATCGGCGTCGGGCATTGGCTCAAGCGAAGCATCAGGCGCTTTGGCAAGCGCCTTTTCGACATCACGATGCGCCAGCACACGGTTGGTATAGACCGACAGCAGGCGACGGATCGGGTTGCGAATGATCGTGAACAGCCACAGTCCCGCCAGCCCTGCCAGATCAGGTGGCTCGATCGCGCGCACGCGATCTGCCACCCGTTGCCGGTAGAAGCGGTGGATATTGCCGCCAAATGCCGCACGATCAAAGGCCGCGCCGTGTTCGAGCTTGTAAAAGCTGCGCAGCACCGATGTGGACATGCATTTCGGCACCCCCACAAAGGCCACTCCAAAGCTGTCAAAAGCTGCGATCACGTCCTGCTCCTCCGCACGGGCGGGCGTCAGCCCTTTACCGCTTTCACGATCTTCTCGGCACCATCCTTCAGGTTGTCCGCCGCAATGACGTTCAGGCCCGAATTGCGGATGATATCCTTGCCCAGATCGACATTCGTGCCTTCCAGACGCACCACCAGCGGAACTTGCAACCCGACTTCCTTGACGGCCGCGATCACACCCTCGGCGATGATGTCGCAACGCATGATGCCGCCGAAGATATTGACCAGAATGCCTTTTACATTCGGGTCGGAGGTGATGATCTTGAAGGCTTCGGTAACTTTCTCTTTGGTCGCACCACCGCCCACATCAAGGAAGTTGGCAGGCTCTGCGCCATAGAGCTTGATGATGTCCATGGTGGCCATCGCCAGACCCGCGCCATTGACCATGCAGCCGATTTCGCCATCAAGCGCGATATAGTTCAGGTCATATTTCGACGCGGCCAGTTCCTTGGGGTCTTCTTCCGTCTCGTCGCGCAGCGCCAGGATATCGGGCTGACGATAGAGCGAGTTGGAATCAAAGCCCATTTTCGCATCAAGGCATTTCAGATCACCCTTGTCGGTGACGATCAGCGGGTTGATTTCCACCATTTCGGCGTCACGTTCGACAAACAGCTTGTAGAGCTTGTTCACCAGATCGACACATTGCTTGACCTGCTTGCCTTCCAGCCCCAGCGCGAAGGCCACACGGCGACCGTGGAACCCCTGAATGCCCGAAGCCGGGTCAATGCTGAAGGACAGGATTTTTTCCGGCGTGTTGGCCGCAACTTCCTCGATATCCATGCCGCCTTCGGTCGAGACGACGAAGCTGATGCGCGAGGTCACACGATCCACCAGAAGCGCCAGATAGAGTTCGCGCTCGATATCCGAGCCATCCTCGATATAGACGCGGTTCACCTGCTTGCCTGCGGGGCCGGTCTGATGCGTGACCAGCGTGCGGCCCAGCATGGCTTTGGCGTGCTCTTCAGCCTCGGACACGGATTTCGCCAGACGCACACCGCCTTTTTCGCCCGCGGAGGCTTCCTTGAAGCTGCCCTTGCCGCGACCGCCTGCATGGATCTGCGCCTTGACCACCCAAAGCGGGCCATCCATTTCGCCCGCTGCGGATTTAGCTTCTTCGGCCTTGAAAACGATGCGACCATCGGAAACAGGCACCCCGTACGAGCGCAAAAGCCCCTTGGCCTGATATTCGTGAATGTTCATGGACCTGTCCCATTGCTGCCTTTTCCTGACCGTGCATGGCAGAAAACACACGAAAAACAATGAGAATCTGCGACAATTTGCTGCTATCGGCGGAAAATCGAAACTTCGTGATCACAGTTTTCAAAAGTGTGATCACATAATCTTTCCACTGCCGTACAGGCCCGGCAATCGTTCGCGCAAACATCTGAAAAGCCAAAAAGCGAAGGCCGCGCCAGTGGGCGCGGCCTCGGTTTCTACTGGATCGCAGCCATTCAGGCCAAGGAGGAATCGATCCCCTTGCAAGCCTCAACGAGGCCGCGCACCGCATCAATCGACTTGTCGAACATCACCTGCTCGTCCTTGTTCAGCTTGATATCGACAACCTTTTCGATCCCGCCTGCGCCGATGATCGTTGGAACACCAACATACATGCCCTTCAGGCCGAATTCGCCGTCACAATAGGCTGCACAAGGCAGCAGGCGCTTCTGGTCCTTCAGATAGGCCTCGGCCATTTCAATGGCGCTGGTCGCAGGCGCGTAGAAGGCCGATCCGGTCTTCAGCAGACCAACGATTTCCGCCCCGCCATCGCGGGTACGCTGAACGATCGCATCAAGCTTGTCCTGGCTGGTCCAGCCCATCTCGATCAGATCAGGCAGCGGAATGCCCGCCACCGTCGAATAACGTACCAGCGGCACCATCGTGTCACCATGCCCGCCCAGCACGAAGGCCGTGACATCGCGCATCGACACATTGAACTCCAGGCTCAGGAAATGACGGAAGCGCGCGGAATCCAGCACACCAGCCATGCCAACAACCTTGTTATGCGGCAGGCCAGAGAATTCGCGCAATGCCCAGACCATCGCATCCAGCGGGTTGGTGATGCAGATGACAAACGCATCGGGGGCATGGGCGGCAATACCCTCGCCCACGGATTTCATGACTTTCAGGTTGATGCCCAAGAGGTCATCGCGGCTCATGCCGGGCTTGCGCGGCACACCGGCGGTGACGATGCAGACATCGGCGCCTGCGATATCGGCATAGTCATTGGTGCCTTTGAAGCGACCATCGAACCCTTCCGAAGGGCCGGATTCGGCAATGTCGAGCGCCTTGCCCTGTGGCGTGCCTTCGGCGATGTCGAACAAGATAACGTCGCCTAGTTCCTTGATGGCGGCCAGATGGGCAAGCGTGCCGCCAATCTGTCCCGCGCCGATCAGTGCAATTCTGGGTCTGGCCATCAGTGATCTCCGGATCTTTTGTTATGACGCGTCTTGCCTAGTGCCTTCGGGCC
>SKGU01000009.1 GCA_007117255.1 Natronohydrobacter sp.
CGGATGCGGCCCTGACGCGCCACGGCATCAAGGATCGGCATATTGTGGATCGAGATCACACCGAAGATGGTGCTTACCCCTATTTCGGCCAGATAGCGGGCAATGTATTCGCCCACAGTTTCCGGCAGCGGTGTCGCATCGGCTGGGGCTGTTGCTGGGGCGATTTCGGGGCGCGCCTTGTCAAGCAGGTTTTCCATAGTCTTCTTCCTTTAGATATGCCGAGACAGGCCGCCCGAAACATCGAGCTGTGCGCCGGTGATGTAGCTTGCGGCCTTGCTGCCTAGAAAGGCGATCGCCGCAGCCGCTTCTTCGGGCTCCCCTAGGCGGCCCAGCGGGATGCCCTTGTCGCGCGCCAATGCGCCATACCATTCGCTGCGGCTGACAGACTGATCGGCGCGTTCGGCAAAGCGGCGCGTCCATTGACCAGACCCCACCAGCCCCAGCAGCACCGAATTCACCCGCACATCTGGGGCAAGCTCGATGCTCAGCGATTTGAGCAGGTTCTGCACCCCGGCCCGCGCCGACGATGTGCAGACCATGTGCTTTTCCGGCTGATAGGCCAGCAGCGAGTTTACTGCCACAATGGCACCTTTGGCACTGCGCAGCATTGGCAGAAAGGCCCGGATCGGATGAATCTGGCTGAAAAGCTTGAGGTCATATTCGGCGCGCCAGTCATCGTCGCTTGTGTCGGCAAAGGTCGACTGCCGCCCCTGTCCGGCATTGTTGACCAGAAGATCGCACCCCCCGAACCGGCTCTCGACGTCTTGCGCGAAGCCCTGCACTGCCTCGGGGTCAAGCACCGAAAAGGCGCGCGCAAGAACCCTGTCATCGCCGTGATCACGCGCCAATAGCTGCGCCACATCGTTCAGCCGCCCTTCGTTGCGCGCACAAAGCGCCACGCGCGCGCCCTGTTCCAGCAGCAGTCGCACCGTGGCCAGCCCGATGCCCGAAGAACCGCCGGTCACAACCGCGCTCATGCCTTCATAGGGTTTCATGTCGCATCCTTTCCGCTGCGCAGTTCAGGCCAGCCCGGATCAGGGCGGCCCTGCATGATGGCGCGTTGCGCCGATGTCGGCGGGCCTGCGGTCATCCAGCGGTCCATCGCTTCGGGGTCGTCGCGCGACCAGACCTGTGCTTCGTGGGTGTCCTCGTCGATTTGCTGCAATTCGCTGGTGAATTCGATCACGAAGCCTGAGGGCGAGCAGAAATAGGCAAAAGGGTTGTCCCCCGGCCCGTGCCGCCCCGGCCCCCAGGTGGGCACGATGCCCTTCTGTTTCATTCGCCCGATCGAGCGCATGAATTCATTCAGTGTCGGCAATTCAAACGCGACATGATTGACGCTTGGATATTGCCCGCGCACCAGCGCAATCGAATGATGATCAGACGCGCAGCGCAAGAACACCATCTGATCAGCGCTGTAATCCGATACGCGAAAGCCCAGCACATCACGATACCAGGCTTCCAGCCCGTCCATATCGGCAGTGTTCAGCACCACATGGCTGACCTTTTTCGGCCGCGCCCATTCATCAAGCGGTGCTGTGTCACGCGCTTCGCAGCGAAAACGCAGGCGGCGATCATCGGGGTCGAGCATCTCGAAGCCCCAGCCGCTGGCAAAATCATCAAACGGGGCTGGATCACCCAGCACGGTCGCCCCGGCGGCCACGACCTGCGCGTGCAGCGCGGCCATTGCGGCGCGGTCGGGCATGGCAAAATGGACATATTCGATGCCATAGACCGGACCTTCCGTCAGCCCGTATATGAAAGGCTCCGTTCCGGTGCCGCGCAGCCAGACAGTGCCGTTTTCCTCATGTGCAAGGGACAAGCCCCAATTGTCGATATAGAAGTCGCGGGTGGCGGTGATGCCCGGTGCCCGCATGACGATGCCGCGCAATGCGGCGACGCGAACTGTTTCGGTCATTATTCCTCTCCCTGTTGCTGGCGCATGGCCGCTGTGATGATCCGGGCCAGTGCCGCGGGTGCTTGTTGGGGGGCCGCGTGGCCAATTTGCGGCAGCAGCGCGAAATGGTGTCCTGCGGCGGGGTGCAGCGCGTCCCACACGCCGCGCGATTGGGCGGGCGGGGTGACGATATCTTCTGCGCCCACGACAATCGTGACTGGCACGCGCAGGTGCTGCGCAGTGCCCGCCAGATTGCCAGAGGCCAGCATCCGCACTGCCTGAGCGTAGCCGGGAAGGCGGATCTTTGCCATCGCATCAGTAATCGCAGCGACAAGATCGGGATTTGCGTCAGGATCATGCACCAGCCGCGCGGCACGCGCGCGGGCGAAGGCAGCTGCCCCCATCTGCTCCAGATCGGCAAGCCGTGCGGAGGCCTTTGGGGGCAGGGCCGCGCCGGGTGTCACGCCCATGCCCTGTGCGCAGGACACAAGGATCAGCCCGGCCACCTGCTGTGGGTGACGCGCCGCATAATCCGCTGCGATCAGCGTGCCCAGCGAATGGCCCAGCAGGTAAAACGGCCCCAATCCCAGCGCCGCGACCAGTGCCGCCAGCGCATCGGCATAATCGCCAGCGACAGGCCAGTCAGACGCCAGCGGCTGGCTGTCGCCATAGCCGGGGGCGGACCATGCGATCAGGCGCAGATCATCCGGCAGATGCGCGGCCAACGCGTCAAAGCCACGCGGGTCAGAGCCGATGCCATGCAGACAGACCAGCACCGGCCCTGAGCCGGGACGTTCCCGCCAGGCTATGCCATTGGTCATGTGCATGCGCATCGCCTGTTCCCCGCTTATTTCGACGGACGTTTGATCTTTGAGACCGGGTGATCCGCCGGATAGGTCGGGGTCACCGGCTTGGGGTTGCCAATCATCACGCACATCAGCGCTTCCTCAATCCCTTCATTGCGCAACCCGCGATAGAGCCCCGGCGGCACCGAGATGATGTCGCGCTCGGTCAGCACAGTCTCGATCATCTCGCCCTTGTGTTCGATGAAAAGGCGGATCTTGTGGCCCTTGAGGATAAAAAACACTTCCTCGGCATCGCGGTGAATATGCAGCGGCCCTTCGCAGCCTGCCGGAAGGACCATCGTAGAAAAGGTGAAATGCTCGGCCGGGACGACGTTTTCGTCATCGGTGATGCCGGTTGCGCCGGTGCCGATATAGCGCATCTGCGCGCGGCGGTATTTCGGGTCATAATCGGCCTGAAATTTCAGCGCATCCCAGTCAAGCGTGCGGGTTTCATAGCGCGCAACGCGGCTTTCGATCCATTCCCCAAGCGTTTTGCCTGCGGGGATCTGCACATCTTCGGGTTCGACAGACGGGAATTTCATAGGTGCTGCGGTCATTGTTATCGCTCCTTTACTGGGTGCCGTGGATAAATTGGCAGAAGGGGTATCAGGTTCGATCATATGTTCATATATGATCAGTGTGTGCAATTTTGATAATCTCATCAGGCAGTGTTGTCAATTACTGAAAGCCATTGACGGGCCGACTTTGTTTTGCTTGCGACCCAAAATCAGGGGTTGACAGTTGCGATTGGGCCGAAATATTATGAACGAAGCGTGCAAATATGAACATTTTGAGGGGGAATGGAGGTCGCAATGACAGTTTTAACGATCGCAATCTGCGGCGGTGGCGTGGGTGGCATGGCCGCAGCCATTGCCCTGCGCGCGCAAGGCCACGATGTCACGATATATGAACAGGCACCCCAGTTCGGTCGTGTGGGTGCGGATGTGAACCTGACCCCGAATGCCGTGCATGCGCTGGACCGCCTTGGTGTCGGCGACAAACTTCGCGAAAACGCCGCGCGTCCGACCCATCGAATCAGTCGCACATGGGATACCGGCGAAGAAACCTCGCGCCTGCCCATGAGCTCGGAAGCTGAAACGCGCTATGGTGCGCCCCAATTGACCATCCATCGCGCAGACTTACTTGCTGCACTGGAAGAAAAGCTGCCAGAGGGTGTGGTCAAGTTTGGTGTCCGCGTAACCGATATCTCGCAAGATGCTGACAAGGCGCATGTGCGTTTCGATGACGGGCAGGAAAAAAGCTTCGATCTGGTCATTGGTGCAGATGGCATTCATTCCGCTGTGCGTACCGCGCTTTTCGGGCCGGATGCCCCGAAATTCACCGGCCTTGTGTCGTGGCGCGCGGTGTTTCCGCGCGAACGTGCCGGCGATATCCGCGATCTGGATGCCTTCACCAAATGGTGGGGTCCGACATCTGACCGACAGATCGTGACCTTCCCGCTGACACATGGCACGGAAATCTTCGTCTTTGCCACCAATGCGCAAGAAGGCTGGACCGAAGAGGGCTGGACCCTGCCCGGCGACATTGAAGAGCTGCGCGCCGCATATGCTGATTTCCACCCAGAGGCTCGCGCCTTGCTTGATGCCTGTGACAGCGTCACCCGTTCCGCGCTGCATGTGCGCGAACCGATGGAGCGCTGGTCAACGGGCCGCGCGACATTGCTGGGCGATGCCGCGCATCCGATGGTGCCATTCATGGCGCAGGGGGCCTGCATGGCAATCGAGGACGCCGTCGTTCTGGCCCGCGCGGTCGAGGGGTGCAGCAGCGCCGATCTGCCTGTCGCCCTGCAACGCTATGAAAATGCGCGCATTCCGCGCACTGCAGAAATCCAGCGCTCTTCGCTGGCCAATGAATGGCTCAAATCCAAGGGCAATGCGGATTGGGTTTATGGCTATCACGCATGGTCGGCAGAACTAGCCTGACACAGTGTCAACGAACACCCCAAAAAACCAACAGGGAGACAACAATGAAAACGCTTTTGAAATCCACCCTCATGGGCGCGGCAATGCTGTCGCTGGCAGGGACAGCGCTGGCTGAAGTTCGGCTCAATGCTGTATCCTTCGCGCCCGCGGCAGCTGATATCTCGCAGGGGTTTCACCATTTCGTCGAACGCATCAATACCGAATTCGAAGGCGAGTTGCACATCAACTGGCGGGGCGGGCCAGAAGTCATCCCGCCCTTCGAGCAAGGAAATGCCGTGCGCGCCGGTTCCATCGACATGGCTTTTGTCAGCCCCAGCTTCTATGAAGGGCTGCTGCCGTCGGCAGCGACGCCGAACCTGTCGCTGAAATCTTTCGAGGAAATCCGCGACAGCGGCTATTTCGAGCGCATGGCAGAAATCCACCGCGAGGTCGGGCTTGAACTGATCGGCGAAGTGCCCGCCAGCGAGGTGCAATTCTACATCTTCCTGAATCGTCCGATCGACACGATCGAGGATCTGACCGATCGTCGCATCCGAGTGTTCCCGACCGTTCTGCCCTTCGTGCGAGCGTTGGGGGCAGAACCCATCGTGATGCCGCAAGAGGAAATCTTCACTGCAATGGAACGCGGTCTTGTGGATGGTTTTGTGCGCGGCTCGGTCGGCTGGGCCGAACAGTTCAAGGGCGTTGTCACCCATTACATCGCCCCAAGCTTCTATCGCGCCGGTTTCCCGATTCTGGCCAATCCGCGCGCTTGGGCACGCCTTGACGCCGACCTGCAAGCCCGCGTTGTGGATTTCATCATGACCGATCTGGCGCCTGAAATCGACGGGATGTGGGATGAGATGCTGGCGACAGGCGACGCGCAGATGGAAGCCGCTGGGTTCGAGCGGATCACCCTCGAAGGTGAGGCCGCCGAAGCCTATCTGAACGCCGCGCTGGATGCCGCCTGGGCGGCAATGGCAGAGCGCGCGCCCGCACATGCCGACGAGTTGCGCGGCTTTATGGTGGACTGAGACATGTTGCGCGGGCAGGCTGTGACGCAACTTGCCCGCGCGCACTGATACACAAGCTTAGGCTTGCAAATCTTGTCCAGCTACAGGAGTCGGCCATGCCCGCCGCCATCGCTCAGACCTATCGCCGCGTGATGGCTGCCGCAGGCTATCTGAATTTTGGCCTAGCCCTTATTGCTGCGGCTGTCCTGTTCACTGTGACGATGATGATCTTCGCCGAAGTCAGTTGGCGCTATTTGGGCGGGCGCTCTCAGCTTTGGGTGACAGAAGTCAGCGAGTATTCGCTCCTCTATATCACGTTTCTTGCCGCGCCATATCTGCTTCAGAACAACCGCCATGTCACAGTTGACCTGTTGATTTCCGGTCTCAGCGGAAATAGCGCGCGTGCCCTGCGCGTTATCATAGCGCTGCTTGGTGGCGCACTATGCGTGATGCTGACCATCAAGGGGGTACAGCTCGTGCTGGACCAATATGCGATGGGGATGCGGCGCATCTCGGTCATGGCACCGCGAAGCTGGTATATCTTTGCGGCCGTACCCATCGGCACCGGATTGATGGCGCTGCAATTCCTTGATCAGATAATAGCTGCGATCAGCGACCGGCAGGAGAAAACGTAATGGAATGGTATACAACCTTCATTGTCGTGATCGCCGGTTTGCTGGGGCTGATGATGTTGGGGTTGCCCGTCGCGTTCTCTTTTCTGCTGGTCAATGCGGTGGCGGCCTATCTGTTGCTAGGTGGCTTTGTGGGGGTCGAGCAGTTGATCTCGAACACGGCTGCGGCGCTAATGTCCTTCACGCTGGTGCCAATTGCGCTGTTCATGATCATGGGCGAGGTGATGTTCCGTTCGCGCATTGCGATCGACCTGATGGATACGGTCGACAAATGGATTGGGCGCGTTCGCGGGCGGTTGGCTTTCATGGCGGTGGGCGGCGGCGTTCTGTTTTCTACCCTGACCGGCAATTCGATGGGGTCAACCGCGCTGCTTGGCTCGGCGCTTGTGCCGGAAATGGAAAAGCGCGGCTATGCCAAGCCGATGTCGCTGGGGCCGATCCTTGGCTCGGCGGGGCTGGCGATCATGATTCCACCCTCATCGCTGGCGGTGATCCTGGGCGTGATCGGGCGGCTGTCTATCGCGCAGATCCTGATTGCAATCATCCTGCCGGGGCTGCTCATGGCGGTGATCTATGCCGCCTATATCTGGGGCCGCTGCTGGTTGCAGCCGCATCTGGCCCCGTCCTTCGATGTGCCCGAAACCCCAATGCGCGAGAAGCTCAAGGCGACGACCATCAACATCCTGCCGCTGTCCGTAGTCGTTTTCTCAGTGGTGGGGTTGATCTTGCTGGGCATTGCCACACCGACCGAAGCGGCGGCAATGGGCGCGGTCACCACGCTGCTGCTGGCGGCCATTCGTGGCAGGCTGTCCGCCAAGGTCTTTGGCGAAAGCCTGTTCAGCGCCTCGAATATCTCGGCGATGGTGCTGCTGATCGTGGCTGGCGCGGTCGGGTTCAGCCAGCTTCTGTCCTTTACCGGCGCAACCTTCGGCATGGTCGATTTCGTGATGGGGCTGGATGTGTCCTCTGACATGCTGATCCTGATCATGATCGGTTCGGTCATTCTGCTTGGCACCTTCATGGGGCCGCTTCCGATCATGCTGATCACCCTGCCGATCTATATCCCAGTGGTGATCGAGCTTGGCTATAACCCGATCTGGTTCGGTGTGTTGTTCCTGATCGCGATTGAAACAGGGGCAACGTCGCCACCCTTCGGTGCCGCGTTGTTCGTGATGAAGGCAGTTGCGCCGCGCAACACCACGATGGGTGACATCTACCGCGCTGCGATGCCTTTTGTAATCTGTGACCTGCTGGCCATTGCCGTGGTCTTTGCCTTCCCGCAGATCGTGACTTGGCCGCTCAGCTTGCTTTGACCCCGTGGGAGCTACCATGACGCGCCCGAATTTTCTGATAATCATGACCGATCAGCAGCGCTGGGACCATCTGGGGGCCTATGGCAACCGAGTTGTCCAGACCCCGCATCTGGACAGCATCGCCCGCAACGGGCTGCGGTTGGACGGCTTCCATGTCTCGAATCCGATCTGCCAGCCCAACCGCGCCTGTCTTGCCTCGGGCCAGCTTTCGACGGTCAATGGCTGCCGTCAGAACGGAATTCCGCTGGCGCTGGATACGACCACCTATGCTGATGTGCTGCGCGCGGCGGGTTGGCACACTGCGCTGATCGGCAAGGCGCATTTCCAGAATGTCACCGATATGCCCGCCCCGCCGCGCAAGCCGCGCGGCAGCGGGGTCAGCCCTGACAGCGCGGTGCTGCGCGCCAAGCGCGAGCAGCGCGACGGTGCCGGATACGGGCATGAGGTGCGCAGCCTGTGGGCGCGCAATCCCGATCACGCCCTGCCGCTACCCTATTACGGTTTTGACCATGTCCGTCTGTGCATTGGGCATGGTGATCAGGTCGAGGGGCATTACACGTCATGGCTGCGCGCGCATCACCCCGACCCCGACAGTTTGCGCGGTCCGGCCAATGCGCTGGACGATCCGGAAAGCCGTGTTGCGCAATGCTGGCAAAGCGCTCTTCCCGAGGAACTGCACCCCACAACCTATATCGCTGATGAGGCCGAGCGTTTTCTGGCCGCGCAGACCGCCGATGCGCCGTTTCTGCTGCAGGTTTCTTTCCCTGACCCACATCACCCCTTCACCCCGCCGGGCAAATGGTGGTCAATGTATGATCCCGCCGATGTGGAATTGCCTGCAACATTCCACACCCCGCTTCTGACGCGCAATGATCTGCCGGAAGCGGCGCTGCGGGCCTATCGAATGGGCGACAGCGACCCGCATTCGCATTGGCCCTTCCATCTTGACGAAGCCGCAATGCGCCGTATCCTGGCGCTGAATTACGGATCGATCAGTTTCATTGATGCCGCAATAGGGCGGATACTGGCGGCCCTTGAGGCGCAAGGGCTCGACAAGGATACGGTCATAATCTTCATGTCCGATCATGGCGATTACATGGGCGATCATGGAACGGTTCTGAAAATGGGCCTGCATTATAGCAGCGTCATCCGCGTGCCCTTTCTGTGGTGCGACACGGCTGAACATGCGCGCTCTGGCGTGCTGGACCGGCAGGCCAGCGCCATCGACTTCGCACCGACACTGCTGCAGCGCGCGGGACTTCAAATCCCGATCGGGATGCAGGGTAGGGATATTTTCGCAGACGAATGCGCTGC
>SKGU01000069.1 GCA_007117255.1 Natronohydrobacter sp.
CACCCAGGCGGTATTCGCGCCCGATTTCGGGTGCTCGATCTTCGCCTCAAGCATCGCGGCCATCTGGTCGGGCATGGCCCACATGCCCTTGCCGATCTGCGCGCGCCCCATCAGCCCGCATTCCAGACCGATATCGACATTGCGATCCTCATAAGCCTTGATCCAGCCCTTGCGCTTGATGAAATCCTTGCGCGAGAACGGTCCGGCCTCCATCGAGGTGTGAATCTCGTCGCCCGTGCGGTCCAGAAAGCCCGTGTTGATAAAGGCCACACGGTTGCGCGCTGCATGGATGCATTGTTGCAGGTTGACCGAGGTGCGGCGCTCTTCATCCATAACGCCCATCTTGATCGTGTTGGGGGCCAGCCCCAGCACCTGTTCGACGCGGCTGAAGATTTCATCGGCAAAGGCCACTTCCTCCGGTCCGTGCATCTTGGGCTTCACGATGTAAATGGACCCGTGTTCCGAATTCCGTGGCCCTGCGGTCTTGCGCAGATCATGCAGCGCGCAGGTGACAGTCATCATTGCATCCATCAGCCCCTCGAACACCTCATTGCCATCGGCATCAAGGATAGCGGGGTTGGTCATCAGATGGCCGACATTGCGCACCCACAAAAGCGCGCGGCCTTTCAGCACCTTTGTGCTGCCATCGGGGGCGGTGATCTCGATATCTGGGTTCAGGCGGCGCGTGATGGTCTTGCCGCCCTTGTCCAGATCGGCGCTCAGATCGCCCTTCATCAGGCCCAGCCAGTTGGCATAGGCGGCGACCTTGTCCTCGGCATCAACACAGGCAACGGAATCTTCGCAATCCATGATCGCGGACAACGCAGATTCGACCCGCACATCGGCCAAGGCTGCCTGATCGCGCCCACCGATCAGATGCGCGCGGTTGAAGACCAGTTCGACATGCAGCCCGTTATTGACCAGAAACACCGAGTCAGGCGCGCGCGGATCACCTTTGTAGCCTGCGAATTTTCCGGGGTCTTCAAGTGGCTTGCCATCGACCAGCAGCGCGCCGCCGCGCACATGATACAGCCGCGCATCTGCGTGGCTGTGTCCGGCAAGCGGAAAGGCACTGTCAAGAAACACCCGCACCCGTGCTACAACCCGCGCGCCGTGGCCCTGCTCATAGCCGCCCGACGGAGGCAGGCTGCCCATCGCATCGGTGCCATATAGCGCATCATACAGGCTGCCCCAGCGTGCATTGGCGGCGTTCAATGCGTAGCGGGCATTGGTGATCGGCACCACAAGCTGCGCCCCTGCAACCGTGGCGATTTCAGGATCGACACCATCTGTCTTGATCTCGAACGGGTCCACCTCCGGCAAAAGATAACCGATCTCTTCCAGAAATGCCTTATAACCATCACGGTCATGCGTCTGATTGGCGCGCGCCTTGTGCCAGTCGTCGATCTTTTGCTGTAGCTCCGCACGTTTTGCCAAAAGTGCGCGGTTGCGCGGGGTCAGGTCTTGCAGCAAGCTTGCAAAGCCCTTCCAGAATGTCGCCGATGCCACGTTGGTTTCTGGCAGGACTTGTGCTTCAATGAAGTCTGCCAGTTGAGTATCGACCTGTAACCCTTCGCGGGTGATGCGCTTTGTCATAGTGGTCCTCATGCTGCTACATCGGTAATTGTGTGCCATTGCACACAATAAGGATGCTCTGATGTTGGGCAAGGCCAAATTCCGTCGCGCGTTCGCAGGATTTAACAACAAGAGTTTCCGGTTTTATGATACAATTCTAAGAGTTTCGCACCGCGCCGTGCTGCTTTACGCAGGCATTCGCAAATTGAGTGTGTTCCGCTCACCTGGGGCTTGCGCCTGTCGATGAGTGTTGTAGCGATGCCCGGCTTGGCCTGCACTCTCACGGGCACATGCTGCATCTGTTCCGACGTGTTATTCGTTCACCGGTTTGCTGTATTGGTCTTGTCAGGTGTTGAAATGTGTCTTTAGCCAGTGTTCTCTATGTTCTGATTGTCTCTGTCCTGTCCATGCAAACAGATGAAAGGGTTCGGCTCTGTCGATCTTTGACCTCAGCGCGAATCCAGACCCCAATGCGCGGTTGACCCTGTTGCTCGATGAACTCTGCGAGCGGCTGGAGCTTGATTATGCGGCGTATGCTGGTGTGAATTCGATCGATAATTCCATGCATGCCTTGGTGAATTATCCGCTGTCCTGGAAACAGCATTATCAGGATAATGCGCTTCATATGCGTGATCCGACATTGCTTCATGGCGCGCGCAGCCAGGCGCCGGTTCATTGGGGACGCCTGAAAAATGATACATTGTACAAACCGATGTTCAGTCAGGCGCATGATTTTGGCATTCCTCAGCAAGGTGTGACAATTCCTGTCCGCGGCCCCTTCGGAGATAAGGGCATGCTGAGTGTCACCCGACGGATGCAACCGTTGGACTGGGACAAGCACGTTCAACGCATTCTGCCTGATCTGCAGCACGCCGCCGCCCATATTCATGATCTGGTCATGCAGCAGGGGTTGATCATGCGTGCCATGCGTGCGCCATCCTTGTCATCGCGGGAAACAGAGATCTTGCAATGGACAGCTGCGGGCAAAAGCCATAGTGACATTTCCGATATTTTGTCTATTTCGGCGCGAACAGTCGAAGTGCATGTGCGCTCTGCGAGGTTCAAGCTGGGTGCGCTGACAACTGCGCAAGCGGTTGCGCGCGCTATTGGCATGGGCTTGATTTACCCTATGTGACAACTGTCAGCTTGCGCCTGCAAAACCGGCTGGATCACCCACTACGGGATTTCCCGCATAGACGTACCACTTTCTTGTCGTCACGATGTCGCCCAATAAGGCCTGCAAGGAAGGACGAACCCATGATCCTCGTGATTGACGCGATCAACCGACACCAACATGAAGCAATTGTCGAAGACATGTTCCGCCTGCGCGCGCGCGTGTTTGCGCAGCGACTGGACTGGGATGTGAAGATCGAGAACGACATGGAAATCGACGAATTCGATGCGCTCGATCCTGTCTATCTGGTCGGCTTGGATGAGAATGCCAATGTAGTCTCCTGCATTCGCCTTCTTCAGACGACCGGGCCGCATATGTTGGCTGATGTGTTCAGTGATATTCTGCAGGGAGAAGCGCCGCTTCGCGCGGCAACCATGTGGGAGTCGACACGCTTCTGCGTTGACACCGAACGCCTGACCACTGCTGATCGTGGACAAGGATCTGTAGCGCGGGCAACGTCGGAACTGATGAGCGCGACGCTGCAATATGCGCGTGACTGTGGTATAAGCGATATTATCACGGTGATTGATCCGGTGATGAACCGCGTGTTGAAGCGCTCGGACAATGCGCCTTATGGCTATGTGGGCGAAACGGTGCAGATGGGCAAAACGAAGGCGATGGCCGCGCTGTTGGATTGCACTGATGAGCGTATCGAACGCGTTCGTGCATTCGCTGGTATTGAAGGCGATGTGTTTGTCGATGAGGCAGCGCTGATAGCGCAGCGCGAAACCGTCAATACGCCAACCGAAACAACTGCCGAAGCGCTTGCGCAATACTTCATCGATCAGATCGATAGTGCCGCAAGTGTAGATGAATTGCGCGCAGCCCTCGAAATTGCTGAAGCAGTTCTGGGCAGTCCCAAACTTGGGAGGCAATTGGTGGGAAATACCAACGCCAGTTCGGAACAAGTCTGACAAGGAACGATCTCGTCACCAGCGCAGAGGCAGGCATCTGGCCTGCTTCTGTGCGCTTGAATGAGGCCCAGTGCCAAGGCTGAACAGCTTTGGCACTTCTTGCAGGCCCTATCTATCAGTGCTGTGTGATTGCGCCTTCGTCCATTCGGACGACACGGTCCATCCTGCGTGCCAACTCAAGGTTATGGGTTGCGATCAGTGCCGACAATCCTGTGTCCCTCACCAGCCCCATCAATGCTGCGAAAACCTGATCCGATGTGCCTGGGTCGAGATTGCCGGTCGGTTCGTCCGCGAGCAACAGACTGGGTGCATTTGCGAGCGCCCGGCAAAAGGCCACGCGCTGTTGCTCGCCGCCTGACAGTGCTGCAGGGCGATGTTCCGCGCGCGCCTCGACACCGACGCGCGCCAGCAGGTCGCGCGCACGGCTTTCGGCCTGGGACGCCGGGACGGCATTTGCCAGTTGCGGCAGGATCACATTTTCAAGCGCAGAAAACTCTGGCAGCAAATGGTGAAACTGGTAGACGAACCCGATCTGACCGCGCCGCGCCGAAGTGCGTGCGTGATCGCCCAGACGTGTCATGTCCACCCCGTCAATCGTAACCGTGCCGGTATCAGGCGTGTCCAGCAACCCCGCGATATGCAGAAGCGTTGATTTGCCAGCACCTGACGGGGCCACAAGCGCCACCACCTCGCCGCGTTCAATGTCCAGCGAGGCGCCGCGCAGAACCTGCACTTCATTGGGTTTGCCGGAGTTATAGGTTTTCGAGATGTCCCTCAGTGACAGCACGTCTTCATTCATAGCGCAGGGCCTCCACCGGGTTCATGCGCGCGGCGCGTCGTGCCGGAAATATTGTAACGATAAAGGACAGCGACAGCGACAGCCCGACCGCCTTGAGCACATCGGCCAGACGTAATTCGGCAGGCAAATCATAGATCCCACGGATCGACGGATCCCAGACGCCGCCACCGGATGCATAGTTGATAAGGCTGAAGATCGGATCGATATAAATCGCAAAGAGACAGCCAAGTATCACCCCCGCAACCGTGCCCAGCACGCCCACGCTGGCCCCGCAGATGAAGAACACCCGCAACACCGAGCCTTCCGACAGGCCCATTGTGCGCAGGATGCCGATGTCGCGCCCCTTGTTCTTGACCAGCATGATCAGCCCGGAAATGATATTCATGGCCGCGATCAGCACAAGGATCGACAGGATCACGAACATTACATTGTCTTCGACATCCAGCGCGCGCAGAAACGACCCCGCTGAATCGCGCCATGTCCACAGCATCGCCCGCTCGCCGCCCGCGCGCAACAACTCGGTGCGCATGGTGTCAATCTGATCGGGATTGGCGACCATGACCTCCATTTCATCGGCAACCCCGTCGCGGTTGAAATAGATCTGCGCCTCGTCAAAGGGCATATATAGCCGCGTTCGGTCAATGTCATAGCGTCCGGCGGTAAAGATATAGACGACCTCATAGGCCGAAGTGCGCGGGCTGGTGCCAAAGGCAGTGCGCACCCCGTCGGGGGAGATGATCCGCACAGAATCGCCCAGACTGATATTCAATTCCCGCGCCACACCAGATCCGATGGCGACCCCTTCATTGAAGCGCGCGATATCGCCGATGGCATGTTCCGGTTGGGCCACGCGAGGAATGGTCATAAGATCGTCATGGCGGATGCCAAACACCTCGACCCCTGTATTGCGTCCATGTGCCGAGGCCATGACCTGACCGCGGATCAGCGGTGCGACGCGCGTCACACCGCGCACAGTTGCCAGCCGTTCTGCCATTTCCTCGTAGTCGTCGATCACCCGGCTGGTGCGCCCGGATTCATCTACATGCACCGAAGAATAGACAGTGACATGGGCATTCGCCCCCAGAATCGTATCAACGAATTCTGCACGGAACCCGGAGCGTACAGATAGCGTGGCGATGAGCGCGAAAACCGCCAGCATGATGCCAAGAAAGGAAATGACCGTCATTGCGCTGACGCCACCTTCGGCACGTCTGGCGCGCAGATATCGCCATGCGATCATCCATTCAAAAGGGGCAAAAGGGGGCGTATGGCCTGTCATTCGAGCGTCCTGCTTGATCTGTGACGCAACCTCATCAGATTGGACTCGAAGGTCAAGCGCAAAGCGCCATCCCGCAGGGTGCGTGCGGACACAAGGGCGGGATCGCATGCGACCCAGAATTCAGATACGCGCGTGTGAACTCTGTCGATCCAGGCGTATTTCTGATCAGGACATGGCCCTGTATTCTCAGGACAATGCGCGCCATTTCGGATATACGAGCTTCACCATAGTCATGGCCATGACAAGCGCACATGCCCCGGCCAGTGAATAGCCAAGCATCATCACAATCAGTCCGCTGCCAGCCAGATACAGAAGTGTCGCAGTAACGAGACCTGTAAGGATCGAGATGATCAGGCAAAAGACAAACATAAGCGTTCTCCTGTCAATCATGGCCGCTAGGACAGTGTGCTTGGACACACTAATTTCACGAATGCTGAAAAACGTAAACAACTTTAAGTTGAATCCGGGCAAGCCTGATCAGTTTCTGGCGAATATGTGAATAGCTTATCGTGGAATCTGGTTGGCGCAACATGCGCCAACCTTCGCTGCGCAGGGATGATGTGTAACAGTGGGGTATTTGTTGTGATCAGGCGAGTGACACGGCGCGCTTGATCAGGCGATGACGGGCAACTCGGTCACATGATATTCATGCGTGATCGTTGTGCCCAGTACCGGGTCTGTCAGCGACATGCGGAACGAACGGGCCGGTCGAATGCCGCCGATTGCGGGAATCGTTCCGCAGAGCATGGCAGCGCCGGCTGGCAGCTTTTCTTCAGGCAGGCCCCGCATCAGTTCTCGCAGCGGGCGGATCGCTGTCAGGGCACCGGATTGATAGGGTGTCCAGTCGTCGCTGTCATTTTCCTTTATTTCCGATGTCAGCATCAACTCGTCCAGATGCGCGCTCACCTGATCGAAAGACCAGATTTTCGCGGCCACCGGCTTGGGGCAAACCTGTTTGGATTTGGCAACAGACAAGGTTTCCAGCGCGCGGTCCGTGTGGTCTGACGCAAGACCCAGCCACAGACGGCCCGCTGCGTCAGATACCACAAACGGCTCTGCTTCGCCCGATGTATCCGGGCCGACAACGCTGATCTGGGGGGCTTGTGTCAGCAACCCGGCCCCGACGCGGTAGTAAAGCGGCACTTGGGACGGGGGCTGAACACCAATTTCGGCCAATTCGTCGATATGGTGCTGAACTTTTGCCGCATCGCGCCCGGTCCAGCCAGCAACGATCAAGAGGTCGATTGAGATATCCAGCGCGCCGGTTGTGGTTTCAAATGTCAGGTCAGGCACGGTTGTCTCCTACAGGTTTCTGGGTAGCCACAGCGCCAGATCGGGCACGGCGATCAGAAGGAAAGCCATAAGCAGCATCATCCCGGCATAGGGCAGGGCGCCGATCATCACTTCTGACAGATTGCCGCCCCGTCGCGCGCCTTGCACAACATAAAGGTTCAGTCCTACCGGCGGCGTGATCAGCGCCATTTCCACCAGCACGATCATCAGGATGCCGAACCAGATCGGATCATAGCCAAGTCCCACCACAATCGGCACCATGATCGGAATGGTGATAACCATCAGCGACAAGGTTTCGATGAAAAAGCCAAGCACGATATAGATGGCGACGATCACCATCAGCGTCATGAAGGGGGTGAAGCCCAGACCTTCCATAAAGGCGCGCAATTCCCGGCCCAGCCCGGCGCTTGAGAGGGTGAAGTTCAGAAAAGCCGCCCCCAGCACCACCAGCATGATCATCGCCGTGATCCGCATTGTGCCGTAGAGCGATTCCTTCAACATCTGCCAGTTCACCCCGCCGGAAAACGCCGCGATCACAAAGGCCATGCCTACGCCCACGGCAGCGGCTTCGGTCGGGGTGGCCCAGCCGCGATAGATCGAGCCGACAATGGCCGCAAACAGCAGGAATATCGGGATCAGATGTATCAGAACGGCCAGCATTTCAGAGAAGGGGTAGCGGCGCGACTCGCCGCCCAGATCAGGACGCACCATGCAGATCAGCGCAGTGAGTATGCTGAACCCAACAGCCAGCATCAGCCCCGGTATCAGACCAGCGACGAATAGCTGCGGGATCGAGGATTCGGTCAGAAAGCCATAGACGATCAGATTGATCGAAGGCGGAATCATGATGCCCAGCGTGCCCCCGGCGGCAATTGCGCCGGAGAAGAGGCGCGGATCATAGCCGAGGCGTTCCGCCTGCGGCATCGCAACTGTGGCCACGGTCGCGGCCGTGGCAACAGATGACCCGGAAGTGGCAGAAAACAGTGTCGCCGTGCCGATATTGGCATGGATCAGCCCGCCCGGCAGCCAGCTGAGCCAGCGATCAAGTGCGGCATAGGTCTTGGCCGCCACCCCGCCGCGCACCAGAACTTCGCCCAGCAGCACGAAAAACGGAATCGCGATCAGGGTCGAGGAATTGGACGAAGACCACACAAACTGCCCCAGCCCCCGGATCAGCGGGAAGGGGGTGAAGAACTGATCCACCCCGAAGCCCAGCAAAAACAGCACAATCCCGACCGGAATGGTCAGCGCCATCAGCCCCAGAAGCCCGCTGAAGATGTAAAGGATCATTTCGCTTGCTCCAGCTCATCCTTGACTTCGTTGCGGATACCGATTTTTGCTTCAACCACGCCCAGTTTGCCTTGCAGGACCAGAATGATGGTCAAAAGCGTGACTGCGCAGCACATCAGCGCAAACCAGACCCAGCCTGCAAACCACAGGCTTTGCGGAATCCAGAGCGGCGTTTCCAGCACTGTATTGGCGCGCGAATTGTTGTTGATGGACCGCGCCAGAACCGGCCAGGCGCGAAAGGCGATGATGACCACAGTGGCCGACATGGCCAGCATGGCCAGCAGGTCCAGAAACACGCGGCCCCAACTTGCCAACCGTGTGCGCAGCACTTCGATGCGGATATGTGACAGCTCCAGCAGGGCAAAGCCCATGCCCCATGCGGTTGTGACCGCCATCACATAGCCGGTGATTTCCGTGGTGCCGCCCAGCGAGGTGCCGAAGCGGCGCAGGGTGATTTCGAGCAGCACATAGCCCACGCAGGCCAGAAGCCCCAGCCCGACCACCAACGCGATAGCGCGGTTGATGGTGCGAAGCAGATCGAAGATGCGCAAGACCATGTGCTGCCCCTTATCAGATATCAGTCGAGCGGAATGGTGACGCCGACCA
>SKGU01000127.1 GCA_007117255.1 Natronohydrobacter sp.
ATGTGTCATTGATGTATTTCTGATGTTTCTTGATGCGGGGAGCAAGGTTTTTCAGGGCTAAGCTGGCCGGGAGGAAATCTTTGGAGAATAGCTGAAATGACGCAGGATTCGGATACGCCCCATAGCGGATATTATGATGAAACCACCTGTCATCTAACCGATTTCATATCGGTGACAGATCAGGACGTTGATCTTGCCCAGATCCCGTATGCAACTGGTGCTCCGCGAAATGTGCCATGCTATGATGTAGCCGGCTTGGCGGCTCATCTCGCGCAGCCCGAAAAACGCCGCGAGATCATGGCTGAGTGGGCGCGCATCCTGCATTCCGGCGCCGGAGTTTTCGTTTTGAAACAGGCTTGCCCTTGTCATGACGCGATTGATCAGGCGACCGGGTGCTATGAACAGATCATCGCAGAGGAGCGCGCTGCAGGTGGTGCAAATGCGGATCATTTCGCAGCGGCAGGCAGCAATGACCGGATCTGGAACTCATTACAGAAACTTGCTCTTACATCACCCGCAACCTTTGTCCGTTATTTTGCCAGCCCGGCGATTTCCGCCGCTTGTGAAGCGTGGTTAGGTCCGAACTACCAAATGACAGCACAAATCAATCTGGTGCATCCCGGCGGTCAGGCACAGCAGGCGCATCGCGACTATCATCTGGGCTTTCAGACCGCGGACATCAGCGCGACCTATCCCGCCCATGTGCACGAGTTGTCGCCGCTGATGACGCTGCAGGGCGGGATCGCGCATTGCGATATGCCTGTCGAAGCAGGGCCGACGAAGCTTTTGCCCTTCTCGCAACTCTACCGCCCCGGCTATGCGGCATGGCGGCGCGATGACTTCCGCGCGCATTTTGAGGCGAAATTCATCCAGCTTCCCTTGCAAAAGGGTGATGCGATATTCTTCAACCCTGCGCTGTTCCATGCGGCTGGTGCAAATGTGAGCCTCGACATTCATCGAATGGTGAATTTGCTGCAAGTCTCATCCGCCTTTGGGCGCGCGATGGAGAGCGTGAATCGCGTGGCAATGTGCAAAGCGGTCTTTCCAGCACTACGCGCTGGAGTGGCAGAAAATCTGCTGCCTGCAACAGCACTCGAGGCGGTGCTGGGGGCAACAGCAGAAGGGTATTCCTTTCCCACCAATCTTGATCGAGATCCCCCAGTTGGAGGGCTGGCGCCGAAGACTCAAAAGTTGATCTTGCGTGACGCTGTGCAGAATGGCTGGACCTGCACGGCGCTGGCTGACGCGCTGGATGAATTGTCGTCACGGCAACAGCCCTGAGGCAGACAAATTGCCATGGTTTATGTGGTCATGAGTTGCAACCTCTGTCCCAACCCATTGTAGTCAAATCCAGAAAGTGCCTGGCAGACCTTGGGTGCCCATTAAATTCCACGAAACGGCGCCGCTACTTTTGGTGGCGGTGCCTTTGTCTGAGCTGGGATTGAATGACATTTGAGCACTTCGGTCTGGGCATCTCCTTTCTTAGGAGCAGGTGAGCACCTTGTTTGACTTCTGGTACTGAACTGGTGCCCTGATCGAAACGACTAACCTGCATGCAGATCCACAGGCTGTCCGGTTTCGCGTGATACTGTCGCTGCATCCGCCAGAATTTGTGCCTTCAACCCGTCGATAATGCCAGGATCAGCGGCTGTGCTTCCGGATACCACATTTATGAATGCGCGCATCTCGGCGAGATAGGCGGCCTCATAGCGTTCCAGAAAGAAATGCTGTGCCGGGTCACGGCGAAAGCCTGCCTTGGTGGCGATCTCCACTGTGCTTTCAAGCTGGTTTTCTGCGCGCAGCATACCTTGTGAACCGTGCACCTCAATGCGCTGATCGTAGCCGTATGATGCCCTGCGCGAATTGGAGATCTGACAAATCCGCCCGTTGGCCGTCGTCAGTATGACAGCGGCGGTGTCCACATCACCAGCTCTACCGATCGCAGGATCGACCAGTGCACTACCTACCGCATGAAGGCGGACAAACTCTTCGCCCATCAAGAAGCGTGCCATGTCGAAATCATGGATCATCATGTCCCGGAACAGTCCACCAGAGCGCTCGATATATGACACCGGCGGCGGCGAAGGGTCTCGTGACGTGATGGTGACAAGTTCAACTGCACCGATGGATCCGTCATTGATCCGCGTGCGCAATGCCGCGAAATTCGGGTCAAACCGGCGATTGAAACCGGTCATGAAGGGCACATTCGCTGCATCAACAGCCTCCATGCAGGTGCGAATGTTGTCCACAGACATATCTACCGGTTTTTCGCAAAAGATAGCCTTCCCGTTTCTTGCAGCCGCCATGATTTGCTCGAAGTGACTGTCCGTTGGCGTGCCGATGATCACTGCATCGACATCCTTTGCTGACAGGATTGCTTCCACATCGCGCACATCTGCCCCCACAGCCCCGGCCAGCGCTTCGGCAGCGGCTGGCACAGCATCGGCCACTGCCACCACCTGCGCGCCGTCAAGTGCCTTAATGCTGCGCGCATGAACCTGACCGATCCGTCCGCACCCCAATAGCCCCAGTCTCAGCATGTTATGCCCTTCCTGATGCGCCCAATCCCCGAATAACCGCGCGCGCGGCTTCGAAGACCGGATCATGTGTTTCTTTTAGGATTGCTACCCTGTCAAAGCGTTCAGGGTCAGCATTGACTGCCATGCGCAACGCCGCGCCAAATGCCATACGCAATTCAGTGCCTATGTTGAATTTCGCAATATTTGAACCCGCTGCAAGCGCTGCACGCTGCGCATAGGGCACACCAGACCCCCCATGAATAACCAAGGGCACCGTCGTTCGCGCCTCGATCGCACGGATGCGCGCTTCGTCAAGGCCGCCCTCATGGTCGGTTTGCAGATGCACATTGCCCACAGAAATCGCCATGGCATCAACATTTGTATCGCGCGCAAATATCGCGGCCTCTTGAGGGTCTGTGCCCGCAGAACCCTCGCCACCCGAATAGCCCACAAAACCGATCTCGCCCTCGCAGGAGATACCCGCCGCATTCGCCATTTGCGCGACCTGCGCGGTCTCTTCGATGTTCTGAGCCAATGGCTTGCGTGATCCGTCAAACATAAGCGAAGTGAAGCCCGCATCCAGGGCTTCGCGGCATTCGTCCACTGTGTAGCCGTGATCAAGATGTAATACGACAGGCACATCCACGCTTGCGGCCAAGTTGCGCATCATCACACCCAGAACCGGCAGCGGCGTATGCGCGCGGCAGCTTGGTCCGGCTTGAAGGATAACAGGCGCGCGCTCTGCCTGCGCGGCCTGAGCATAGGCGCGCATATCTTCCCAGCCAAGACAGACAAGACCGGGAACAGCATAGCCCCCTTTAAGCGCCGGTTGTAAAACGTCTGACAGAGTTGCGAGGGTCATTTGAACTTTGCCACCATGTCCATGATGCCGGGGATTGTATGCAACTGCGCGGCATGAGTAGGCTGGAAATATTGCTTAAGACTGCGCTGCGACTGTCCGCCAAGAATGGTGAAATAATACATTTCATAGCCCGGCAGCACGCAGCACGGATGATACCCCTTGTCGATCAGCACGGTTGATCCATTGACGATATGATAGGCATCTCCAGGCTCATTATCGACGCGCTGCAGCATCTGCAGCCCCGATCCATAATCGGGTTTGAAGCGGAAGTTGTAGCATTCGTCATGGCGCGTTTCATCCGGTAGTCTATCGGTGTCGTGCTTGTGGCTTGGAAAGCCCGACCAGCCACCCGCACCAACAGTGAACAGTTCCGACACCAGAAGCCGCCCCACGCGGTCATGATGCGCGGCCCCCAGAATGTGCTTGATCTTGCGATGCGTCTTGGTGTCGTCGCTGCCATATTGCACCACGTCCAGATCACCCGCGCGGACAGCAAAAGGCGTCAGCGTTTCGGCAAATTGCGCGCCTGCGATGAAGCATTCGGTATCGGTCTGCGCAGTGATGCGCGCGCCTGTGTCAGTGGGCACATAAACGCCTTCAGGTTCGCCATCCCAGACATCCGCGCCGCGATGGCCGATCCCGGCGAATGTCTCGCCACCAGTTTCCACCGTGACCGTACCTGTTGCCGGTACAATACAGGTTTCATAGTACGGCACGCGGTAGTCGAAATGCGCGCCCGCTTTCAACCTGACGATATTGAAATAGACTAGCGGAACATGAGCGTCATTCACATCGACAATGGCCCGATTCTGATTGTCATAGGGGGCGATATGCATCGGTCGTCCTTTCAGGCCGCGCTAGGGTCGGCTTGGTGTTTCAGGAAATCATCAAGCTCTTCTCGGGTGGGCATTGCAGGCGCGCAGCCGACGCGCGCCACTACCATTGCAGCGCTTGCAGAGCCTTGCAACACTGCCTCTCGCACGGGCAGGCCAGCCGCAAGCCCCATGACAAGGCCGCCCATGAAGCTGTCGCCCGCGCCTGTGGGTTTCAGCGCTTCGGTGCGGTAAATACCCGTTGTGATCTCAGCATCCCGCGTGATGGTGATCGCGCCTTTTTCGCCCATCTTGTAAACTACAAGCTGTGCGCCTTGCGCGACCAGTTCGCGCGCCTTGTCAAGACCGCGCGCGTAACTGCCAGCCATGAACCCGAATTCTACATCATTGCCAATAATCACATCGCACATAGCGCCTGCGCGGGAATATACCTCGGCGGCCACATCGGCGGATGGCCATGAATAGGGGCGATAGTCGATATCAAAGATTAGATGCAGGCCCGCCGTCTTTGCCATTTCGAACCCGCGGAAGGCCGCAGAGCGTGACGGTTCTGCCGCAAAAACCGTGCCTGTTGTGATCAACGCATCGTAGCGATCATAGTCCACGGCTTCGACATCGGTCCGCGCCATCTCGAAATCAGCCGCGCCATTGCGATAGATAACCGACTGGTGGTCTTCGATCCGGGTTTCGACCACGGCCAGCGAATTGCGCGCTTCACCCCCGACAGAGCGTACATGCTTGCGCCCGATCCCGTATTTGTCCAACTCGTTTAGCGCGAAGCGCCCGATGGCATCATCAGACACGCAGGTGACAAGATCCGCACTGCCGCCCAGTCTGGTGATCGCCACGCCGATATTGGCGGATGACCCTCCAAGGCAAGCCACGAATTGTTTGGCTTCTTCGGTCCTGGTGCCTGGCGGGTCAGGGTAGAAATCCATCCCAGCGCGTCCGATGATAACAAATCGATTGCCATTGAGTTGCATGTCACACCCCCTGCCGCTGCTTGGCGCGCGTGGCCTCGATCTCGGCATGTTTGGCGCGGACATTTGCGTTTTCGGAAACCTGTGGCGTGCCGACTTCCCACCATGCATGCCCTCCGGTCGTCCAGCCTTCATAGGGGTCCACCTGCATGACGATAACTGTGGTTTTGTCGGATGCTTTCGCGCGGGTGAAGGCTTCGCCCAGTTCCGCAGGGTTCGCGACGGTCACAGCATCAGCGCCCATGGCCCGCGCATGGGCTTCGAAATCCACAGTGAACGGCTCTGGCACTGTCGGGCAATCAGTGATCAGGTTGTTGAAGCTGTCTTGTCCGGTGTTGTTCTGCAGCTTGTTGATAACCGCGAAACCGCCATTGTCGAGCACGAGGATGATCAGCTTTTTCTGCGTCAGAACTGAAGAATAGATGTCTGAATTCATCAACAGATAGCTGCCATCGCCGACGAAAACGATAGTGTCGTGCTCTGGCTCCATTTCCGCTTGCGCAATCCGCGCGCCCCAGCCACCAGCGATTTCATAACCCATGCACGAGAAGCCAAACTCCACATCCACCGTGCCCACATCGAGCGTGCGCCAATTCGCGGTCACTTCGGCGGGCAAACCACCTGCGGCCGTCACCACGCGGTCGCGCGGATGACAGAGCGCATTCACCACACCAATGGCTTGCGCGTAGCTGTTGGGGCGGTTTCCATGCGCCACATTATCCGCGACATAATCGTCCCAAATGCGACGCTTGTCCTGTGCCTGCGCCGTCCAGCTATCAGGCGCGCGATACCCGCCCAAAGCGTGGCCAAGCGCCGTCAGCGCAAGTTTCGCATCCCCCACGACAGGCAGTGACAGGTGTTTCATGGCGTCATGCCGCCCCACATTCAGCCCGATAAACCGCGCATCCCCGGCAAAGGCTGTCCATGAACCGGTCGTGAAATCCTGCAACCGCGTGCCCACGGCCAGCACGACATCTGCCTGCTCGGCGATTGTGTTGGCGCTGTCTGATCCGGTCACGCCGATAGGACCAATATTCAGCGGATGCGTGGCCAGCAGGTTGGCGCGCCCCGCGATGGTCTCGACAACCGGAATCCCATGTGTGTCGGCGAAACGGGTCAGTTCTTTCACTGCCCCGGAATACTGCACGCCCCCGCCCGCGATGATCATGGGGCGTTTCGCACTGGCCAGAAGCGATGCTGCCTCGGCTATTTCTGCAACATCAGGTGCTTGCCTGCGAATTCGGTGCACACGAGGCGCAAAGAAACTCTCTGGGTAGTCATAGACCCAGCCCTGCACATCCTGTGGCAAACCGATGAATGCGGGGCCACAATCTGCCGGGTCAAGCAAGGTCGCCAAAGCAGCAGGCAGCGACTGGATCACTTGCGCCGGGTGCGTGATCCGGTCCCAGAAGCGGGACACAGCCTTGAAAGCATCATTCACGCCCAGCGTGGGGTCGCCGAAGTGTTCCAGCTGTTGCAGCACAGGGTCGGGCAGGCGTGTGAGGAAGGTGTCACCACAGAGCATCAGCATGGGCAGGCGGTTGGCATGTGCCAGTGCTGCCGCTGTCAACAGATTGGCCGTGCCCGGCCCTGCGCTGGCCGTGCAGAACATGAAACGGCGGCGCAGATGGTATTTCGCATAGGCCGCCGCGGCAAAGCCCATGCTTTGTTCATTCTGGCCACGATAAAGCGGCAGCGCATCAATATGCGGATACAGCGCCTCACCCAGACACGGAACATTGCCATGCCCGAAAATACCGAAGCCGCCCCCACAGATGCGCGTTTGCACCCCGTTAATCTCGATGAATTGATTTAACAGGTAGCGGGTAATTGCCTGTGCTGTGGTCAGTCGTATGGTGTTGCCTGCCGCTGTCATCTCTCTCCTCCCCCATATCGATCCGCGCGAGCATCGATGATTGCCGGTTGCGCGTTGTTGCCACAGAGGATAACAATTTTGCAACCGGTTGCAAGCCGAGTCACGCAAAGCGAAGGACGAATCATGCAAGAGATTGGAATCGGCCTTGTGGGTGGGGGCTATATGGGCAAGGCCCATGCGGTAGCCTATTCGGCTGTTGGTGCGATTTTCGACACACCGCTCCGTCCACGACTGGAAATGGTGACGGCCTCCAGCCCCGAATCGTCTGAACGCTACCGCGCTGCATTCGGTTTTGCGCGCGCTGCCTCTGACTGGCAAACGCTTGTGGCCGATCCCAAGGTCGAGGCGGTGGTCATCGCGTCGCCGCAAGTGACGCACCGCGCGATCACGAGTGCCGCTTTCGCGCTGGGCAAGCCCGTATTCTGTGAAAAGCCGCTTGGCGCCTCGCTCGCCGACGCACAGGCGATGGTGGCCGCCGCTGAAAACGCGGGCGTGCCCCATATGATCGGCTTCAACTATATCCGCACGCCCGCCACGCAATTTGTGCGCCAGCTTCTGGCAGATGGTGTGATAGGTGATTTGACATGGTTCCGGGGCGAACATACCGAGGACTTTCTCGCCGACCCCGCCATCGTTGCAAATTGGCGCTGTCATGACCGCGCCAACGGTTGCATGGGCGATCTGGCACCGCATATGGTCAACTGCGCTCTGGCATTGATGGGCGATATTTCCGAGCTTTCTGCGCGGATTGAGACAGTCCATCCCACACGGCCCGGCCCTGATGGACCTGTCACGGTTGACAATGACGACCACGGGCAGATGATGGTGCGCTTTGCATCGGGCGTGATGGGGCATCTATATTTCAGCCGCACCGCGACAGGGCGCAAGATGGGCTATGCCTATGAAATCCATGGCACCAAGGGCGCTATCCGCTTCGATCAGGAAGATCAGAATGCAGTCTGGCTGTTTCGGGCTGACGGGCCAGACGCGCAGCGCGGCTTCACGAAAATCCTGACAGGCCCCGCGCATCCCGATTACCTGCCATTCTGTCAGGGGCCGGGGCATGGAACCGGCTATCAGGACCAGATCATCATCGAAGCACGCGACTTCCTGCACGCCATCCATTCAGGCCAGTCCGTTTGGCCCACCTTCCGCGATGGCTTGGCGGTCGCGCAGGTGATTGAAACCGCCTTCGCCTCGGCCTCGGATGGCCGCTGGCATTCTGTTCCACTTGGCTGAAAGGGCCCCAAGCATGACTATTCGCATCGGCAATGCCCCCTGTTCATGGGGTGTCGAATTTCCAGATGATCCGCGTAACCCCTCATGGCGGCGTGTTCTGAAGGAATGCTCGGACGCGGGATATACCGGGATCGAACTTGGGCCCGTAGGGTTCATGCCGGAAGACCCGGCGTTGCTGGCAGAGGCTTTGGCCGAACATCAGCTGGAGCTGATCGGCGGCGTGGTGTTCCGTGCGTTCCATGACCCGGATCAGTGGGATAATGTGCTGGATGGCGCGGTGCGGACTTGCAAGGCGCTGGTGGCTCATGGCGCGCAGCATCTGGTATTGATCGACTCGATCTCTCCACGCCGGGCACCCACAGCCGGGCGCGCTGATGCTGCCGAACAGATGGGCGCCGCTGAATGGGCAGCGTTTCGCGACCGTATCGCCCATGTCGCGCGGATGGGAGCCGAGGAATACGGGCTAACGGTTGGCATTCACGCCCATGCGGCAGGATTCATGGATTTCGAGCCGGAACTGGAGCGTCTGCTGAATGAAGTGCCCGAAGACATCCTGAAAATTTGTTTCGACACAGGCCACCATTCCTACGCGGGCTTTGATCCCGTGGCGTTCATGCGCAGGCATATGGAGCGCATTTCCTATATGCATTTCAAGGATATATCGCCATCGGTCAAAGCCGATGTCATTGCGCGCAACACCGGGTTCTATGACGCCTGCGGGCAGGGCATCTTCTGCAATCTGGGTCAGGGCGATGTCGATTTCCCGGCAGTGCGCCAACTGCTTCTGGATCACGGCTTTGAAGGCTGGTGCACGGTCGAGCAAGATTGCGACCCGACGCTGGATGTCTCGCCCGTCGATGATGCGCGCGCAAACAGGGAATATCTGCAAAGCATCGGATTCTGAAGGGATCACGGGATGAAACTCAACTGGGGAATGATCGGCGGCGGCGAAGGCAGCCAGATCGGGCCAGCGCATCGCTTGGGGGCGCTGGCAGATGGAAACTTCGTCCTGTCGGCCGGCGCGCTGGACCATGACGGCGCGAAGGGCCGCGCCTATGCTCAGCGCCTGGGCGTGGCACCTGACCGCGCTTATGGTGATTGGCGCGAGATGCTGGCGGGTGAGCGCGGCCGCGCTGACCGGGTGGATCTGGTCACGGTCGCCACACCGAACGCTACGCATTTCGAAATCACCAAGGCGTTTCTGGAAGCAGGCTTTCATGTGCTGTGCGAAAAGCCCATGACCATGACGGTTGAGGAGGGCGAAGAAATTGTGCGCGTGGCGCGTGCGTCTGGCAAGATCTGCGCCGTGAATTACTGCTATTCCGCCTATCCCATGGTGCGCGAGATGCGCGCCATGGTGCGCTGTGGTCAGATTGGCCGCGTGCGGCTGGTGGTCACGAATTTCAGCCACGGCCATCATGGTGATGCCACCGATGCTGACAATCCGCGCGTGCGCTGGCGCTATGATCCTGCGATGGCAGGCGTCTCTGGGCAATTTGCAGATTGCGGCATTCACGCATTGCACATGGCCAGTTTCATCACCGGCGATCAGGTCGAAAGAATCTCGGCGGATTTCGCCTCGACCATCCCCAGCCGGGTGCTGGAAGATGACGCTATGGTGAACTTCCGCATGTCAGGCGGCACGGTCGGGCGGCTATGGACATCTTCTGTAGCGATTGGTCGGCAGCACGGCTTTGATATTCAGGTTTTTGGCGAAACTGGCGGCATGCGATGGGCGTCAGAACAGCCCAACCAAGTGTATTATACGCCTGTCGGCGGGCGCACGCAGATCATGGAGAAGGGTGAAGCGGGCTTGAGTTCGGATGCTGCCCGCCTGAGCCGCGTTGCAATCGCGCATCCTGAAGGTTTTCCGCTTGCCGTGGCCAATATCTATGTCGATTTCGCTGCCGCAATCCGGGGCGAATCGCGTGATGGGTTGCCGCTGGCCGAAGACGGGTTGCGCTCCATGGCGGCTGTCTATGCTGCCGTCGCGTCGGCCAAAGCCGACGGCGAATGGCTGGATGCAAGACCGCCCATGTTCCGTTGATCGGTACGGTCTAACTGGACGCGGCGCGCAATGTGCCGCGTTCGATCACCCGGCAGGGGAAAAGCCGCGTTTCGGGATGGCGATCAGGGCGTTCAATCGTTGCAACCACCAGATCAATAGACGCTTCAATAATCTCGGCCACGGGCTGACGAATTGTCGTCAGGTTGATGCTTTCCCAGCGCGACATCGCCATGTCATTCAACCCGATGACCCCTATATCCTCCGGCACGCGCAGCCCTGCATCGCGAATTGCGGACAGCGCACCAATCGATAGCACGTCATCACCGCAAAAATACGCCTCTGCCGGGGCACCCTGGAGCAGGCGCATCATCTCTGCGCGCCCGGCATCGAAAGAGTAGGCGCTTGCATAGCTTACGCTGACCTTTATGTCGGGATGCGACGCCAGCGCGTCCAGAAATCCGCGCGCACGGTCCTGCGTCGATGTCGCGTTTTCCGGCCCGCCAAGAAAGGCCACGCTCACATGTCCGCGCGCAATCAGGGCCTCTGCGGCCATGCGCCCGCAAGCGATGTTGTCAATGCCCACAACATGCACATGCGGGCTGGTTGTGTAGCGGCCAAAGGAATGCACCACCGGGACACCCGCATCACGAAACGCCTCGGCAAAGCTGGGCTGAAGTGTGGACGAAGCTACAATCACCCCATCCACGGAATACTGCCGCAGCATCCGCACCGAATTTGCGGGATCGGTTTCATGGCTCAGATTGACCAGAAGGGGCCGCAGGCCCCGCGCCTGTAGCCCGCGCGTAAACAGATCAAAGACTTCCAGAAACAGCGGGTTGTGAAAGTTGTTGGACACTAGACCGATCAGTTTGGTGCGCCCCGTTGTCAGCGAAGAGGCCAGCGCATTCGGGCTGTAGCCCAGTTCAATCGCCGCCTTTTCAACCTTTGCGCGGGTCTTGGCAGAAACGGACGCCCCTTCGGTGAAGGTGCGCGAAACCGCCGAGCGTGACACGCCGGCGCGCTGTGCAACATCTTTCAGGGTCGCTGTCATTTGTTCCGGTTCCGCCGCGTTTGTTGCCTTGTAATACAGGCATCCAGCTTCAGGAATATACTACTTGCCGATTTAGTTTTTGCAACCGGTTGCAAAATGTTTGATTCGCGTCTACAGTTCAGGCAGGGCGTGAAGGCGAGGGCCTGCATTTGCCCCGAACATGTTTGGGAGGACATCATGAAAGCAGCATTGAAGAAGATTGCAGTCACCGCCGTTGCGGCATCAGCCCTGATGAGCGCAAGCGGCGCATTTGCCGAAGGCGAGCGCTATGTGCTGGTCAGCCACGCGCCCGACAGTGACAGCTGGTGGAATACCATCAAGAATGGTCTGGCGCTTGCGGGCGAGCAGATGGATGTGACGGTGGAATACCGCAACCCGCCAACCGGCGATCTGGCCGATATGGCGCGGATCATCGAGCAGGCCGCAGCTAGCGCGCCGCATGGCATCATCACCACTCTTGCCGACCCGGACGTGCTGTCAGGCCCGATCCGTGCCGCTGTCGATTCTGGCATCGACGTGATCATCATCAACTCCGGCACCCCCGATCAGGCCCGCGAACTGGGCGCGCTGATGTATGTGGGGCAGCCCGAATATGACGCTGGCTTTGCGGCCGGGCAGCGCGCCGCTGGCGACGGGGTGGCCAGCTTCCTATGTGTGAACCACTACATTTCCTCGCCATCTTCGACCGAACGCTGCCAGGGATTTGCCGATGGTCTGGGCGTTGAGTTGGGCAACCAGATGATCGACAGCGGGCAAGATCCGAGCGAAATCCAGAACCGCGTCATGGCCTATCTGAATGCCAATCCTGACACGGATGCTGTACTGACGCTTGGGCCGACTTCGGCTGACCCTACCATTCTGGCGCTGGACCAGATGGGCCTTGCTGGTGATATCTATTTCGGTACCTTCGATCTTGGTGGTGACATCGTTCAGGCCATCCGCGATGGGGTCATCGCATGGGGCATCGATCAGCAGCCTTTCCTGCAAGCCTACCTGCCGGTCATCGTGCTGACCAACTATCATCGCTTTGGCGTTCTGCCCGGCAACAACATCAACTCTGGCCCCGGCTTCGTGACCGCCGATGCGCTGGATCTGGTGGCTGAACTGGCTGGCGAATACCGCTAAGCCTGAACTTCGGGGCGGGGTTTGCAGCAGACCCCCGCCCCCATTCGATCTTCCACACAGGAGAGGTTCACGATGTCCAGCACGCGCGCGACCGTTGATGAGCGGATCAAGGAAACATCCAAGCTGAGAAAGGCCCTGATCCGGCCTGAACTCGGGGCGATTGTCGGTACAGTCGCAGTCTTTGCCTTCTTCATCGCTTTCGCGGGCGATAGCGGTATGTTCAACGCCCAGGGTGTTCTGAACTGGTCTACCGTCTCGGCACAGTTCGTAATCATTGCGGTCGGAGCCTGCATGTTGATGATCGCGGGCGAGTTTGATCTCAGCGTTGGCTCGATGATCGGTTTCGCAGGAATGTCGATTGCCATCATATCCGTCACGCTAGGCTGGCCGGTTTGGCTTGCTATTTTGCTGACATTCGCGCTGTGCATCGCGGTAGGGGCTTTGAACGGGTTTATTGTTGTGCGCACAGGTCTGCCGAGCTTCATTGTTTCGCTGGCCTTTTTGTTCATCCTGCGTGGTTTCACCATCTTCTTTCCACAACTGATCGAACGCCGCACCATCATCGGCGGTATTTCCGAACGCGCCGAGGGCGACTGGCTGGCGCCCGTTTTTGGCGGCAAAGTCGGCGGTCCGATATTTGACTGGATGGCAAGTCAGGGCTTGATTGCTGTTTTTGAACGCGGCACCCGTGCTGGTGAACCTATTGTCAACGGCATTCCGATGCTGATCATCTGGGCGCTTGGTTTAATGATACTCGCGCATGTGGTGCTGACGCGCACCCAATTCGGTAATTGGATTTTCGCTGCTGGCGGTGATGCACAAGCCGCGCGCTATGTCGGCGTCCCCGTGAATCGCGTTAAGATACTGATGTTCATGTTCACAGCGTTCTGCGCCTGTGTCTTCGCGACATGTCAGGTGATGGAATTCGGATCAGCAGGCGCGGATCGGGGCTTGCTGAAAGAATTTGAAGCGATCATCGCCGTGGTGATTGGAGGTGCCTTGCTGACGGGCGGCTATGGTTCGGTGATCGGCGCAGCGCTTGGCGCACTGATTTTCGGTGTCGTCCAGCAAGGGCTTTTCTTCGCAGGTGTTGAATCCAGCCTGTTCCGGGTGTTTCTGGGTGTGATCCTGCTATTTGCGGTGATCCTGAACACCTACATCCGCCGCATCATCACAGGAGAGCGTTAACATGAGCTCTTTTGACCACAACCCGATTGTCGAGATGCGCAACATCGAAAAGCACTTCGGCCCTGTGATCGCGCTCAATGGTGTCAGCTTTGATATCCGCCCCGGCGAATGCCATTGCCTGCTTGGCGATAACGGGGCGGGCAAATCCACGTTCATCAAGACCATGGCGGGTGTGCACAAACCAACGAGAGGCGAGATCCTGTTCGAGGGTCGTCAGATGAGCTTCGACAGTCCCCGCGATGCGATGGAAGCGGGGATTGCGACGGTCTATCAGGATCTGGCGATGATTCCGCTCATGTCGGTGACACGCAATTTCTGGATGGGGCGGGAACCTGTAAAACGCTTCGGGCCCTTTAAATTCATGGATTTTAAGACCGCCAATGACGTGACGATGGAAGAAATGCGCAAGATGGGCATCAATCTGCGTTCGCCTGATCAGGCGGTCGGCACGCTTTCAGGCGGCGAGCGCCAGACAGTTGCCATCGCGCGCGCTGTCCATTTCGGAGCGAAAGTGCTGATCCTTGACGAGCCAACCAGCGCGCTTGGGGTGCGCCAGACCGCGAATGTGCTCTCGACCATCGATAAGGTGCGCAAGAGCGGTATAGGTATTGTTTTCATCACCCACAATGTACGTCATGCACTGGCCGTGGGGGACCGGTTTACGGTTCTGAATCGGGGCAAAACGCTTGGTACCGCCCAACGCGGTCAGATTACCCCTGAGGAATTACAAGACCTCATGGCAGGCGGACAGGAAATGGTCGCCCTCGAAGGCTCTTTGGGCGGGACAGTCTGATGTCGGGTCTTTTGCGCAAACCCGTTGCAGCCACGGGCCTGGTCCATGCGATCACGCCCGAAGCAGCCGGATGGTCCTATGTCGGTTTCGATCTGTGGCGCTTGGCCCCCGGAGACACGGCACAGGGGCATCTCGACGGACGCGAGACCATTCTCGTGCTGGTCGAAGGCTGCGCCGATCTCTCTGTAGGGGTGGCTGATTTTGGCCAGTTGGGCGCGCGCATGAATGTGTTTGAACGCACCCCGCCCCATTGCCTTTATGTCCCGCCAGGGCAGGATTGGCGAGCAGAGGCCACAACGCTCTGCACTCTGGCCGTTTGCAGCGCGCCCAGCCCCGGTGGGCGTCCCGCGCAACGCCTAGGGCCCGAATGCATTGAGCTGGAGCCGCGCGGTACAGGCACAAATACCCGCTATATCAACAATATCGCCATGGAAGGTCGCGATGTGGCCGACAGTTTGCTGGTGACAGAAGTGTTCACACCTGCTGGTCATTGGTCGTCATACCCGCCGCATCGCCACGATGAAGATGACTTCCCGCGCATCACTTATCTGGAAGAAACCTATTATCATCGCTTGAACCCCGCTGATGCCTTTGGCATCCAGCGCGTCTTTACCGATGATCTAAGCCTTGATGAAACTATGGCACCGGCCAATGATGATGTGGTGCTTGTGCCTAAAGGCCACCACCCCTGCGGTGCACCATATGGCGTCGAGATGTATTATCTCAACGTTATGGCAGGCCCACGCAGAAACTGGCGGTATCAGACCCACCCTGCCTTCAGCCACATGAATGGCAAGTGATCGTTTGCGTCTTTCCGATCAATGATCCTTTGGTGATCACCCGCCTTATGAGATTTGATCCGCGTCAAGTCGCCCAAAACTGCGCGACCCAAGATCGCGTTTGGATGCAGCCTGCTTGCCAAGCGTAGTAAGCGATTGTCGTTCCGGTCCTTGATCAGATGCGGGCCGGATCTCTGAGTGAACACTCTTGTGACGCATGGGCAGGTTTTGCCGTTCGGAAGCCTGGGTTCATATCGGTGCAGTGAGCGTGCCATGCGATTGGGCTGCGGGTCTGGATTCCTGTTCCTTGAACTTCCAAGTCCGTATCGCGTAGCGCTCGTCAGTTGCTCACCCTAGCATCAAGGCCATGCGGAGCCTTGTATGTCTTGGAACCGTGGTGCCGCATCCGCATCGATAAAAGAAGCCCCGGCTCATGGCCGGGGTTTCGTGGTCAGCTTCCGGAGGAGTGCAGCACTTATTGCAATGCCATTATCGCGTTCACTTCCGCATCGCCGTTATCCGCGATGAACGCGTCCCAGACCGATGTGACTGCTGCCTGAAAGGCTGCCGCGTCGATATCGGAATTGACCACCATGCCGCGGCCTTCAAGCTCTGCAACCATCGCGGCTTCATTGGCAGCGGCCATTTCACGCTGCATGGCAACAGCTTCAGCAGCGGCTTCCATGATCGCGGTCTGCTCGCTCTCGCTCAGATCGTTGAAGCGATTGGCATTCATCATGAAGCCAAGGGCCGAATAGGCGTGGTTGGTCAGGGTCAGGTAGCGCTGGACCTCGTCATAGCGGAAAGACAGCACGATCGCGACGGGGTGATCCTGCGCGTTCACCACACCTGTTTCCAGCGCCGTGTAAAGCTCGGCAATCGGCAGTTGCAGTGGGTTCGCACCTAGGGCCGCAAACATGTCATTGAGCGCACGCGAGTTGTTGGTTCGCATATTGATGCCATTCAGGTCTTCAGGCACCCGGATCGGACCACGGCTATTTGTCATGGTGCGGAAGCCGTTTTCGGGGAATCCCAGCACATGCAGGCCGTGTTCCGAGAACTTTGCGGCGATTTCCTGTCCGACCTCGCCATCAAGCGCCGCATAGGCATCGGCGCGACTTGGGAACATGAATGGCAGTTCAAATACCCCAGAGACCGGTATCAAGCCCGTGAAGTTGTTCAAACCCACGAGCACGATGTCGATGATACCAGAGCGGGTGCCGTCGATCATCGCGCTGTCATTTCCCAACTGGCCTTGGGGGAATATCTGCACGGTGACAGATCCGTCTGTGCGCTCAGCGACCTGCTCAGCGAAGAATGTCGCCATCTGATGCTGCAAATCGCCTTCTGGCACCGGATGGGCAAAGCGCAGGGTCGTCTGCGCCTGAGCAGCAAATGTGGCCAGCGCAAAGGCCGATGCCAGCGTGAGGTTTCTCATCAGTTTCATGGTATTTCCTCCCTTTAGGTGTTAGCCGCCCAGAATCCTGGCCGGGGTCGTGATGATCTGTGGAAAGGCGATGAATAGGCCCAGTAGTCCGACATAGGCGAGCATGAAGGGCGTGATCCCTTTCACCGCGTCGCTGAGTTTCACACGGCCTACGCCGCAGACCACGTTGAGCACTGTGCCAACAGGTGGTGTAAGCAAGCCAATCGAGCAGTTCAGAATGAACATCAGTCCGAAATAGACCGGATCGATCCCGGCCATCAAAACGACTGGCATAAGCAGCGGGGTCAAAATCAGAACGGTTGGCGCGAGGTCCATGACCATGCCCACAGCCAGCACCAGCAGCATGATCGTCAGCATCAGCAGGCGCGGGCTGTCCACGAGAGGGCCAAGCAGCACTGCCAGTTGTTGCGGCAGTTGCGCAATGGTGATCATCCATGCTGCGACCATGGCACAGCCGACAAGGAACATGACCATCGCGGTCGAGCGTGCGGCGGCGACGAGTGCGCCATAGAGACCACTGAGGCTGAGTTCGCGATAGATCACGGTCGAAACGAAGATGGCATAAACAGCGGCGACGACGGCGGCTTCGGTCGGAGTGAAGATGCCGAAGCGGATACCGCCGATGATGATGACTGGCATCAGAAGCGCCCAGATGCCTTCTTTCAGTGCGGTGCGGCGTTCGGCCTTGCTGGCCTTGGGTAGTGTTTCAAGATCTTCGCCGCGGATCACGATGGACCAGACCACCATCAGCGTCAGACCCATCAGCAGGCCCGGAAAGATGCCTGCGAGAAAGAGTTTCGCGATCGAGATATTGCCTGCGACACCGATCAGGATCAGCGGCAGCGAGGGTGGGATGATCGGCGCAATAATGCCTCCCGAAGCCAGCAGCCCAAGGCTGCGCCCCTCTGGATAGCCGGCATTGCGCATCATCGGATAGAGGATCGAGACCAGCGCGGCAGCATCGGCCACGGCAGAGCCGGACAGGCCCGCGAGTAAAATCGCGGTCAGGATCGCAACATAGCCCAGACCCCCGCGTTTGTGGCCTACCAGTGCCATGGCCAACCGGACAATCCGTTTGGAAAGTCCGCCGCGCGACATGACCTCGCCCGCCACCAGAAAGAAGGGGATTGCAAGCAGCGGGAAACTGTCCACGCCGTTGATCAGCGCCTGTGCCAGAATATCCGAGCTGAAGAAATTCAGATGCACCATCAGTGCGACAGCAGCAAGCAGCAGTGCGAAAGCTACGGGCAGTCCCAACAGAATGGCAATCAACAGCACGGAAAGGAAAAGCAGAAGTGTCACGATTTGTCCTCGTCCACATCCAGCAAACGGCTAATGCCCATCGGGTCGATCAGCCGGATGACAGCGATAAAGCCCATCAGCACCGAAGAGACTGTACCAGCCAGATAGAAAAGCGCCGAAGGTAGGCCGGTCAGTTGCGAGATGTTGTTCCAGTTGGCATTGGTCTGTTTCAGCGCACCCTGAAACAGCATGATCACTGCACCGATGACGATCAGCCAACACAGTCGGCGTAGCCAGGGGACTGCGCGCGGAAAGAGCGCTTCCGAAAATTCGCTGAGCGCCAGATGCTCGCCCCGGCGTAGCGTCACTGCGGCCCCCAGCATCACGACCCAGACGAACCACATACGGGCAAGTTCGACCGACTGGCGTATGCTGGACGAGAACCCGTAGCGCAGCACGACATTTGTGAAAACAAGCGCGATCATTGCCGCCAGCAGAAGCGCCATGATCGCATCAATGCTTTTCCAGAAAAACCGGACAAGCTGCCACATTCCCGCCCTCCTCCCCAGAAGTTGCATGTGCTGTTGCGCCTTTCTTCAAACGATATGATAACGATAACACCGGTGCAAGAAAAAACTTACCCGCCGTCCAGATCGAAGGGTTATCCGTCCGAGAAATGAATTTGCGCCTTCATTGCCTTGCTGCGATCAGAGGCCACACGGAATGCATCTTCGGCCTTAGCGAGTGGCACAGTCTGAGTGATGAGCGGTTGGACATTGATCAGGCCCTTGCGCATCAGTTCCACGCCAGTCGCAAATTCCTGATGGAAACGGAAAGCCCCACGTAGATCCAGTTCCTTTGCGGTAATGGCCATCATGGGCAGTGACATGTCGCCACCGAGACCAAGCTGCAAGACCACACCGCGCGGGCGCATTGTCGCGATGGCTTGCGCAAGTGCTGCCGCGACGCCAGTACATTCATAAAGGACGTCGAAATGGCCCTTTTCGGCTGCATAAACGTCCAGCGCCTGCGGCTCGCGGGCCATGTTCACAACGCGCTCAGCCCCGCAGGCGCGGGCGATATCCAGCGTAAAGTCAGACAAATCTGTAGCCACGATTTCTGCTGCACCCGCACGTCTGGCACACAGGATCGCCAGCACACCGATCGGGCCGCAGCCAGTGACCAGCACGCGTTTGCCCACCATGTGACCCGCGCGTGTGGTCGCATGGAGTGTGACGGCGAGAGGTTCGGCCATCGCCGCCTCGCCCGCGCTTAGGCCGGTTGCATCGACGCATTGCGTGGCATCAGCGATCAGCTCTTCGCGAAATGCTCCCTGAATATGCGGGAACGGCATGGCAGAGCCATAAAACCGCATGTTCAGGCAGTGGTTGGGCAATCCTTCGGCGCAATAGCGGCAAATGCCGCAAGGACGGCTAGGCGAAACGGCGACTAGCTGCCCTTCAGTAAAGCCCGACACGCCTGGCCCGATTTCGGCGATATGGGCCGAAACCTCATGCCCAAGGATCATCGGTTCGCGCAGGCGTATTGCGCCGAAACCTCCGTGATTGTAGTAATGCAGGTCCGAGCCACACACACCGCCCCTCGCAACACGCAGTCGCACCTGTCCAGGCCCGAGCGGTTTTGTAACAACCTCTTCCAAGCGCAGGTCTTTGGCGGCGTGAATGACAAGCGCCCTCATCAGATCACCCGTGTCGGCAGTGGCTGGCCCGCGAAATGCGCTGCCAGATTGTCGCGCATCAACTGGCCCATCGCGCGACGTGTCTCATTGGTGCCGCTGGCATGGTGGGGCTGCAGCAGCGCGTTGCTCAGCTTGGTGAAGCGTGGGTTGAGCGCAGGTTCGCCCTCGAACACATCCAGCGCAGCCCCCCGGATACGGTTCTGTTCCAGCGCATCCAAAAGCGCCGATTCGTCGATATTCTGGGCGCGGGATATGTTAATCAACAGGCCTTCCGTACCGAGAGCGTCAAGCGTCTTTGCATTAACGATATGGCGGGTCGCAGGCGTGGCGGAGAGGGTGACAAACAACACATCTGACCATGCGGCCAGTTCAGTCGCATCGGCGATATAGGTCCATTCCCCGGCCTCTGTGCGGGGGCTGCGGGCGCTGTAGGCGATTTCCATGCCGAACCCATGCAGGCGCTGTGCGACAGCCATGCCGATCCGGCCCAGGCCCAGCACACCTGCACGCTTCTTGCAGGCGCGTTGCGACAATGCGAAGCTGCCCTTCGCAGCCCAGTCGCCGGAACGTGCCCAAGCCTCTGCCGGGACGATGCCGCGCGACAACGCCAGCCACATCCCAAGGGCAAGGTCGGCGCAGTCATCGGTCAGCACATCCGGCGTGTTTGTGACAGCGATACCGCGCGCCTTGCAGGCGTCGAGATCGACCGCATCATATCCAACACCAAAGATCGATATGATTTCAAGCGCCGGGCAGGCCGCTATGACTTCAGCACTTGCCCCCAGATCGCCGCGTGTGGCAATAGCGCGAATGCCAGAGCCTATTTCCGCGAGAAAATCTGCTTTGTTGTCCGCCTCGAAATAGCGATGCATCTGATAGGCATTGCGCATGGGCACTTCGTCCCAGTCTGGCAACACGCCCATTTGCAGAACCTGCGGCTGTGTCATGCATCCCCCCCTGTGTCAGACCTGTTTCATGTTGACCTTTTGTGATAACGATAACATAAACGGGATAAAGACAGCTTGTCCAGCGGAAACAGGCAGGCAGCTAATGCGGGAGAGCAAATGGCGTATTCACTTTTTGATCTGGCAGGCAAGCGCACGTTGATCACGGGATCTTCGCAGGGGATTGGCATGGCGCTGGCGCAAGGGCTGGCCGCAGCGGGTGCGCAGATCGTGCTGAATGGACGCGACGAAGCCAAGCTTGCGTTGGCGGCAGCGCTGATCCCCGGTGCCGATGTTCTTGCCTTTGACGTGACCGATCATGACGCGGTACGCGCCGCCATTGACGGGTTTGAAGCGCAGGGCAATGCGATTGATATTCTGGTCAACAATGCGGGCATGCAGCATCGCAGCCCCTTGCAGGATTTCCCGGCTGATATGTTCGAGAAACTGCTACAGACCAATATCGCGAGTGTCTTCCATGTAGGTCAGGCGGTCGCACGGCACATGATCGCGCGCGGGCGTGGCAAGATCATCAACATCGCCTCGGTGCAGACGCTGCTCGCCCGGCCCGGAATCGCGCCCTATACCGCGACAAAGGGGGCGGTTGCGAATCTGACCAAAGGGATGGCCACGGATTGGGCACCACATGGGTTGAATTGCAACGCCATCGCGCCGGGATATTTCGACACGCCGCTGAATGCAGCGCTGGTCGCCGACCCAGAGTTTTCGCGCTGGCTGGAAAAGCGCACCCCGGCGGGGCGTTGGGGGCAGGTAGAGGAATTGCAGGGCGCGTGCATTTTCCTTGCCTCTGATGCTGCGAGTTTCGTGAATGGCCAGACGCTCTTCGTGGATGGCGGAATCACCGCGACCTTGTGACCATTGGGAGAAAGAGACATGACCGAGACACTGGCACTGATCGGTGCGGGCGCGATGGGCGGAGCGATCGGCGCAAGGCTGGTTGCCACCGGCGCGACGCTGCGGGTTTTTGATCTGGACGCAGAAAAGATCGATGTGCTTGTGGCGCAAGGGGCCGGGGCGGCAAGTTCTGCGGCAGAGGCCGCGCGCGGCACCGATGCGGTGATCCTGAGCCTGAACAGCCCGCGCATCGTTGAAGCAGCAGTTTTTGCTCCAGACGGGGTCGCTGCGGGGGCAACACCAGGGACCGTGATCATAGACATGTCGTCGATTGATCCGGCGGCGACGCGGGCCATCGCAGCGCGCGCGGAAGCTGCAGGGTTGGGCTGGGTGGACAGCCCACTTTCGGGCGGGATTCCGAAGGCCGCAACCGGCGAGTTGACGCTGATGCAGGGCGGGCATGAGGTAAATGTGGCGAAGGCGCAGGCGGTGCTGGCGCGCGTGGCGTCGAACCAGACACATATGGGCCCCGTGGGCGCAGGGCAGACCACCAAGCTGATTAACCAGGTGCTCTGCGGTCTGGGCTTTCTGGCCGTGGCCGAAGCAACTGCGCTGGCAGAAGCATCTGGTGTCGATGCCAGCCGCATTCCACAGGCTCTGCGCGGTGGCCGGGCAGACTCGGCGCTGTTGCAGGAATACATGCCACGCTTTGCACGACGCGACTACAGGCGCACCGGCCGCATCGACAATATGGTGAAGGATCTGGACGGCGCGCTGGACGCCGCGCGCGCGGCGCAGGTGTCGATGCCGATGACCGCGCTGTGTTCCGAGATTCACCGGATGTTGACGGCTGCGGGCTTGGGCGGCGAGGATCAGGCTGCTGTGATGGAGTACTTCGCGGGTGCGGGTCGTGGCCTACCCAAATAGCTTGAGGACCAAAGCACTGGATTTTGTCGTGATTGGCGCTTAGGAGATCATATGCCCAATCAGCGCAAAGCCCCGACCATGCATGATGTTGCCCGCGCAGCGGGTGTGTCGCCAATGACTGTCAGTCGCGCCTTCAAAACCGATGCGCTGGTCAACGAACAGACCCGCGCGCGCATCATGGCCGCGGCTGAGGAACTGGGCTATGTGCTGGACAGCACCGCCTCCAGCCTGCGCTCGCAAAAGACCGATTTCGTGGCGGTCACGGTCCCGTCGATCAACAATGCCAATTTCGCCGATACTGTTGGCGCGCTGAGTGAAATGCTGAAGCCGCGTGGATTACAGATTCTGCTTGGCTACACGAATTACGATATTCACGAGGAGGAGCGTCTGATTGCGCAATTTCTGCGCCGCAAGCCGCAAGCTGTGATCGTGACGGGTGGCCAGCACACGCCGCGTACGCGGCAGATGCTGCAAAACGCCGCTGTGCCAGTGATCGAGACATGGGACCTGCCCGCGCAACCGCTGTGCCATGTGGTGGGTTTTTCCAATGCTCAGGCGGTTCAGTCCATGGTAGATCACTTCGTGGCGCAGGGGCTGACACGCATAGCCTTTATCGGTGGAGATGCAGATCGCGACACGCGCGGACTGGATCGCCGGCGCGGTTTTCAGGCAGCAATGCAGCGTCATGGGTTGGAGGGTCGTCTGATTGCAGCAGGAATGCCGCCGATTTCGATGCGCGAAGGGGCCGAGGCGATGGGCAGACTGCTGGACAGCGCCCCGGACACCGAAGCAGTGATCTGTGTCTCGGATCTTTCGGCGTTCGGTGCATTGAGCGAATGTCAGCGGCGGGGCGTTGCCGTGCCGGGGCAAATCTCGATTGCGGGGTTCGGGAACTACGAGGTGGGCGCAATCTGTGTGCCGTCGATCACGACGATTGATCCAGCGCCACGCCGTATCGGAGAACTGGCGGCAGAGGTTCTTTGTGATGTGCTCGACGGGGGCTCTGACCATCCGGTGCAGCGGCATATCACGCCACAACTCCTGCTGCGCGATTCTTCGGTCTGAGAGAGCCCGGATATTCTGGTAAAAGGATTCACTTGACGGGCTGTTATCGTTAACATACGCTTTCGCAGCATACTGTTGCCAAAAACCGGGGCCGTCCCAGATGTTCATTCGTTGCGCTTTCTTTCAAGGGCATGTCAAACTTGGCAAACAGGCCGATTTTGACGCTCATATCAACACGGTCCTGCGTGGACTCTGGGTTCAGTTCCCACAGGCGCAGGAAGTACGGCTGTTGCGCGAAGTCGAAAGCGACCGGTCTGACACGCATTTGGAACTGGTGATCATGATGCGCTTTGCGTCACGAGATGCACTAGACGCGGCCTTGCAGTCAGAGGCGCGTTTTGCCAGCCGCGCTGCATCGCAGCCGCTTTTTGACATGTTTGAAGGACATGTGTTTCACACTGTCTTCGCGGCGGATGCGCTACCATTGCCCTTGACGGAGGAAGGATCAAGACCATGAGCGAGCCGAAAACCGTGCTGATTACCGGGGCGAGCAAGGGCATCGGACGAGCCTGTGCGCTGGCTTTTCTGGAGGCAGGGCATAATGTGGTTCTCGCGGCCCGAAGCGCCGGAGGGCTGGACGAAGTTGCCGCGCATGCGCCAGACAGTGCCTTTGCCCATGCCTGTGATGTGTCAGACCCTGATCAGGTGGACGCACTGTTTGCGGCGGTTCATGCGCGCTTCGGCCGGTTAGATGTGGTGTTCAACAATGCGGGTATAAGCCTGCCTGCAACCGAGATCGCTGATATCTCGTGGGAGGACTGGCGACGCGTGGTCTCGGTCAATCTGGATGGTGCGTTCCTGATCGCGCGAGGCGCGTTCGCGATGATGCGCGAGCAGTCGCCGAAGGGCGGGCGCATCATCAACAATGGCTCGATTTCGGCGCAGGTGCCACGGGTAGGCTCGGTGCCCTATACCACGACCAAGACAGCGATCACGGGGCTGACACGTACGCTGTCGTTGGACGGGCGCAAACATGACATTGCCTGCGGGCAGATAGATATCGGAAACGCCGCATCGGATATGACCGATGCAATGACGAAAGGAGTACCTCAGGCTGATGGCAGCCTGAAGCCAGAACCGGTGATGGATGTTGCGCGTGTGGCTGATGCAGTGGTGCATATGGCAAGCCTTCCACTGAGCGCCAATGTGCAGTTCATGACCATCATGGCGACAAAAATGCCGTATATTGGGCGCGGATAATCCGATCTCAGCCGCGGTCGCAGCCATCTGTACATTGTGTCGCGCCGAGATGGAAACCCGCGCAGTCAAGCGCCGCGCAAATGACCTTGTCCATGTTCAGATTGGGATGGGTGCCAAGCCGTCCCAAAAGTCAGCTTACTGTCGAAACTTGGCCCTGCGGCGCAAAGTGTTTGCTTTCAGTAGGCGGAAAATCACGCGGGCCAATGGGGCGGTGTGCCTTTCGAACGTCTATGCCATATCTGGGAAACCGTAGCCATCGCGACGATTGGTTGCCGCGCGACGTGAGATTCCAGACGCGGTTCTCGTATCTTGGCTTGTATCGCAGTCACGTTCGACAGATGGTCGCGGGGTCGACATGAGCCCTGAAGAGAACACAGACATGGCAGTACCAGCCTTTGGAAATGTCCAGATTGACCGAGTGCCTCTCGGCGTTGTCTTCATGGTGTTATTCTGCCTTTCCGCACCTTTGATCGATGTGGCCGCCAAAATGGCCTCACAACAGGTCACAGTGACGCAAGTTACATTGGCACGCTATGGGTTCCAGGTGCTACTGATGCTGCCCTTGATGTTGCTTGCCGGAAGCATCTGGCATTTCTCGCGTGGCGTTTTCTGGCTTTTGCTACTGCGCGCGCTGGTCGGGCTTGTCTCCACCTACAGTTTCGTCGCGGCGGTTCAATCGATGCCGATTGCCGATGCTCTGGCAATCGTGTTCGTGGAACCGTTCATACTGCTGGCTTTGGGTTTCTTGCTCTTTGGCGAGCAGGTCGGCCCACGCCGGATCATCGCCAGTATGATCGGCTTCGCAGGTGCACTCCTTGTCATCCAGCCAAATTTCGTAATCTTTGGCCCGGTTGCGCTCTGGCCATTGGTGACGGCGGTGGCTTTTGCCTTCTACATCCTGATTACGCGTCGTCTGTCGCGCGACCTGCCGCCGGTCGCGCTGAATTTTCATACCGCATGGCTTGCCGTGCTGCTGATGCTACCGGTGCTCGGTTTCGGTCAGCTTCGAGACTTGCCATTACTGGCCTTGTCATGGCCAGAGCCGTTTGTCTGGCTGCAGCTTTTCTGCGTGGCGCTGGCGGCAACTGTCTCGCATATATTCATCTCCTATGCGTTGCGCTTTGCGCCATCGGCGACAATTGCGCCGCTCCACTACCTAGAGATCGTTAGCGCAGCAGCACTCGGCTGGTTGTTTTTCCGGGACTGGCCCAATCTGATCAGCTGGGCCGGGATCGTGATCATTACGGCGTCTGGGTTGTTCATCATTTGGCGAGAACACCAGATTGCGCGTGAATGATCGATACATGAGAAGTTCATGCAGAACATGATAATGCCCCGTGAATCCTGTTGCTTTTCAACATTATTATTTGCACGCACTGACGCGGTTCCTTGCTTCGTCGATCAAGACAGCTCGGCGTTTGCTATCAAAATTCAGGCACCACCTTAACTTTGCTGCAATCTGGTCGAAAAGCCAAGACCACCTCTAACCGTCGGATCATGTGGAAAGAGCGCAATCGCGGCATTTCCCGAACCCTCTGCTTGCCGAGCCACTGTCTATCCTGTTGCTGCACCGCGGGGGTGCACTGATCCAGCCCTCACCGGAGAGATGTGTGACCCACAAACTGATCGTACCGGCGCAGCACAGACATGGAGCAAACGCTCCGAAAACCTGAATATGTCGCGCAAAGGCAGAAATTTCGATCACTGTCCTTAAAGTGACAAGATGCCTGTGTCTTCGATACCGCAAGGGCTGACATGCGCGGTAAGCGTAAGCAGAGCATGCCGCGCTTGACGCAATGCTCAAGAAACACCGGTACACAGTATGCAAACTGGACATATTGAGGTGACAGAGCGCTCCCACCCAAGAAATGCGGGGCTGTCAAGACGTACTGCTTGTGATGAACTCTGCCAAAGTCTTGGGCAGTGCAATGCATATAAGCTATCAACTACCAAGAGCCGGATGTC
>SKGU01000051.1 GCA_007117255.1 Natronohydrobacter sp.
CCAGTTTCCAGGCCATGCTGAACGGCATCACGCCCGACCGTGTGACGGAAAATTCGGCACTGGCTGTCTGGCTGGGCGAAGGCTACGCGCCAACGCCTGCTTCGGCCGGTGTGGTCGCCAGCGCAGAAGGCGGCGCTGCGCCTTATCCGATGACGCCATTCATGGGCCTGATGCACACGGCCCTTGGTGACAATCTGGCGGGCTTTCTGCAAGGCTCTGCCACAGCAGAAGAAACGCTGGAAACCATCGAAGCCGCCTATGTCACCGCAGCCCGTGCACAGGGTTTCCTGAACTAAAACTGGTCTGGGCGGCTCTGATAGCCGCCCATCACCTTTTAAGAGGCAGGGCGTCATGAAGCACCGCACATTCTTCTGGTTCATCTTCCCATCGGCGCTGGCAATGATCCTGTTCATTGCGCTGCCTGTGGTGTCGGTGTTCATTCAGTCATTGCATGTTGAACATGAACAAGTCCTGCGCACAGTCGAGAATTGCGGACCCTTCGGCTGCACTGAGGAAACCGTCATCGACCGCGAGGCCACCCGCGAATTGCGCGAAGCGCAACCGCTGGGGCGCTTCGCCGGTCTGAGCAACTACACTGACCGCAACCATCTGGCACTCGCTGAGCTGTCCAGCATGTGGGAACGCTCGGACAGTTTCGCCGATTTCACCCGCCGGGCAATGACCCTGCCCTTCTGGCGTGCGATGGCCTTCACGCTGACCTTTACCTTCGTCGTCACGCCACTGGTGCTGTCGCTGGGGCTGGCCATCGCGCTTGGCGTCAATTCACTGCCGCGCATGTTCCGGGGACCAACAATCTTTGTTTCGCTTCTGCCGATGATCGTGACACCGCTGATCGGCTCGCTGGTCCTGTATTGGATGGTCGATAGTCGCGGCGTCCTTGGGGCATTTCTCCAGACCATCACCAATGACCCGAATCTGTCGCTGCGCGCCTCGCCAACGCTGACCTGGATCATGCTGATCGTCTATGGTGTGTGGTCATCTGCCCCCTTTGCCTTCATCGTCTTCTACGCAGGGCTGCAAACCGTGCCCGAAGAACCGCTCGAGGCCGCGATGATCGACGGCGCCAACCGCTGGCAGCGCATCCGTTATGTGGTGATCCCGCACCTGATGCCGCTCGCTGTGTTCATCACGCTGATGCAATTAATGGATAATTTCCGCGTGTTCGAGCCGATCGTCGGATTTCAGGCACAGGCGAGTGCCACCTCGCTCAGTTACAATATCTTCAACTATCTGCGTGGCGATTCTGCTCAGTTCGGGGCTGCGGCGACCACATCCATGCTGACCATCTTCGGCGTGATCGTACTGCTGACCCCCGTGCTGATCAGAACATGGCGCGACTTCAACCGGAAGGGGCACTGACATGGCCGTCAAGCAACACCGCTCCCCGCTTCTCGTCACCGTCTCGACTGCCCTCGTGCTGCTCTGGGTCGTGATCGCCTCTTTCCCGTTCCTCTGGACGCTCTGGGGCAGCTTCAAGGTCCAGGCGGATTTCTTCTCGCTTGCCGATTGGCGCAACGCGCTGCGCGGCACCTTCACCATGGCGCAAACCGGCAGCACCTTCACCAGCCAGGGCTATGCGGGCGCATGGGTGCAAGAGGAATTCTGGCGCGCGGCCATGAACACATTCGTCGTTGTGTTCTGCGTGGTCGTGATCTCGCTCACCTTCGGCACGCTGGGCGGGTATGCGCTAGCGCGCTCAGGCTTTCGCTACACGTTCTGGCTTCTGATGATTGCGCTGGTGTTCCGTGCCATGCCGCATATCACGCTGGTCTCGGGCTATCTGATGCCGTTTTTCCAGTGGAATATCTGGGGTCATCTGCCGACAGCGATCATTGTTCTGGTAGCGATCAACCAGCCCTTCACATTGTGGATGCTGCACAGCTTCTTTCTGAACATCCCCAAGGATCTGGACGAATCCGCCATGGTAGATGGCTGCACCCGGTTTCAGGCCTTTCGCCATGTCATCGTCCCGGTGATGTGGCCGGGCGTGATCACCACAGGGCTGTTCAGCTTCCTGCTGGCCTATAATGACTTCGCCGTGACGGCCATGCTGCTCAGTCAGCAGAACCAGACGATGGTGCCAAAAATCGCGTCCTTCCTTGGCTCCACCCAGGTCGAAGGCAATGTCATGTTCGCCGTCGCGGCCGTCGTCTCGGCCACAGCGCCTTTGTTCGTGCTGATCCTGTTCTTCCAGCGCCAGATCGTCTCTGGCCTCACCGCCGGAGCCGTCAAGGGCTGATCCTTGCAGCTTCATCTTGCCGCAAATACTCTGGGGGTCTGGGGGTGAACCCCCAGCCTTCTCTCAAATCCGAGCCAAGTGAATGTCCTTCCAGACCGAAAAAACCCTCGTCCGCGCCCATCATGCGGCACTCAAGACCGCCAATCCTGAAACAATTGCCGATAGCCTCAGCCGCCACACGGCACCGGATTGGCATTGGCGCGGCATGCATCCGTGGCACGAACAGCATGGCCCTCGTGCCGTGGCGACAGCTTTCTGGCAGCCTTTCTTGCAGGCCATGTCCTGCGTTCAGCGTCGTGAAGACGTATTCTTCGCAGGCCATAACCAGATAGACGGCTTCAAATCTGTCTGGGTTGTGTCCATGGGCCATCTGATGGGCCTGTTTGACGCGCCATTCCTTGGCATCAAGCCGACACAGCGCATCGCAATGCTGCGCTATGCAGAATTTCACCGGATTGAGGATGGCAAGATCGCCGAGACCGCCTTTTTCTGCGACCTCTTGCATCTGATGCGCCAGGCCGGGCAATATCCGCTGCCGCCCCAGACCGGCGCACATCTGATCCAGCCGGGGCCTGCTACCCATGATGGGCTTCTTTACGGCACCACCCCGCCCGATGATGGCACGCAGACGCTTGATCTGATCTGTCGCATGATCGGCGCAATCAATGAACACCGGCGGTTTTCCGGTCCTGAGGAAGAACTCGCACAACATTGGCATGACGATATGTGCTGGTGGGGGCCAGAGGGCATTGGTGCAACATATTCCATCCCCCGCTATATCGAACAACACCAGCGCCCCTTTCGCACACAGCTTGGCACGCGCGCGTTCAATGGTCATATCGCGCGGCTGGCAGAAGGACACTATGGTGGATTCTTCGGCTGGCCCAACCTGTCGCTGACGCCATTGGGCGGCTATATGGGGCTGCCAGCTGGCGCGCGCGCCGATATGCGTGTTGTCGACATTTACCGGCGCGATGGTGACAAACTCGCGGAAAACTGGATTTTCATCGACATGTTGCACTTTTTGAACATGCAAGGGCTGGATGTTCTGGATCGACTGAAACCGTAGTTTGCGGCAAAGCACAAGAACTGGGTGCTGCTGCTTCATCAGCGCTCAGGGTGCAAGTCATGACTTGGCGCAACCGAGATCACTTTTTGGCAGAGGATCTGAATGCAAAGCACCACGTTGCCCTCCCATCTGCTGCAACGCGCGACACAGTATACGCCCGCATTCGTGATAAACCCCCGGTGCAATGCCACATTCGCGACGGGGCCTAGCTTGAAATGGCGACAGGATAGCGGGGCATATGTAGACACAGAACACACGCAGACAGCTGCGCCCTACTCTGCCGCCACGCGCCTCGGCTTTAAGAGTGGCGCGAGATACTGCCCGGTATGGCTGGCTTCGACGCCTGCCACTTTTTCCGGTGTGCCCACAGCCACGATCTGACCGCCACCATCGCCCCCTTCTGGTCCGATATCAATGATCCAATCGGCAGTTTTCACCACATCGAGATTGTGCTCGATCACCACGACCGTATTGCCCTGATCGACCAGTTCATGCAGCACCTCCAAGAGCTTTCTTACATCTTCGAAATGCAGCCCCGTGGTTGGTTCATCCAGAATATATAGCGTCCGGCCCGTCGAACGGCGCGACAGTTCCTTGGACAGTTTCACCCGCTGCGCCTCGCCCCCCGAAAGGGTCGTCGCTTGCTGGCCCACTTTGATATAGCCCAGCCCCACCCGCATCAACGCATCCATCTTTTCGCGGATTGATGGCACCGCCTCGAAGAATTTCTGCGCTTCCTCGACTGTCATATCCAGCACATCTGCAATTGATTTACCTTTGAACAAAACCTCCAGCGTTTCGCGGTTGTAACGCTTACCCTTGCAGGTCTCGCAGGTGACATAGACATCGGGCAGGAAATTCATTTCGATCTTCAGAACGCCATCGCCCTGACAGGCCTCGCAGCGCCCACCCTTGACGTTGAAGGAAAACCGCCCCGGCTTATAGCCGCGCGCCTTCGATTCCGGCAGCCCTGCGAACCAGTCGCGGATTGGCCCAAACGCGCCCGTATAGGTCGCCGGGTTCGAACGCGGCGTGCGCCCGATGGGCCGCTGGTCGATGTCGATCACCTTGTCGAGCTGCTCCAGCCCCTTGATCGTCTCGCAGGGTGCTGGGGTCTGGCGCGCGCCATTGAGCCGCATCGAGGCGGTCTTGAACAGCGTCTCAATCGTCAGCGTGGATTTGCCCCCGCCAGACACGCCGGTCACGCAGACAAATTTGCCCAAAGGAAATTCTGCTGTCACATCGCGCAGATTGTTGCCGCTGGCTTTCACCACAGTCAGTTTCTTGCCATTGCCCTTGCGGCGCGTCTTCGGCACCGCAATTTCGCGCGTCCCGGTCAGGTATTGACCGGTCACGCTGGCCGGATCGGCCATGATTTCCTCTGGCGTACCCTGCGCGACGACCTGCCCGCCATGCACACCCGCGCCTGGGCCGATATCAAGGACAAAATCCGCAGTGCGGATCGCTTCCTCGTCATGTTCGACCACGATCACCGTGTTGCCCTGATCGCGCAGATTGCGCAGCGTGATCAGCAGCCGGTCATTGTCGCGCTGGTGCAGGCCGATGCTCGGCTCATCCAGCACATAGAGTACGCCTGTCAGTCCAGACCCGATCTGGCTGGCCAGCCGGATGCGCTGGCTTTCGCCACCCGACAAGGTGCCCGCGTGGCGGCCCAAGGTCAGGTAATCAAGGCCAACATTGACCAGAAAACCCAACCGCTCGCGGATTTCTTTCAGGATGGCGCGGGCTATTTCGTTTTTCTGTTTCGACAGCGCGTCGGGCACGCTTTCGACCCATGCCAGCGCTTCGCGGATCGACATTTCCGTGACCTGACCCACATGCAACCCGCCAATTTTTACCGCCAGCGCTTCGGGCTTCAGCCGATGGCCGTCGCACACCCCACAAGCACGCTGGTTCTGATAGCGCTCGAATTCCTCGCGAATCCATGCGCTATCCGTCTCGCGATAGCGCCGCTCCATGTTGGGGATCACCCCCTCGAAGGCGCGGGTCACGTTATAGACGCGCCCGCCCTCATCATAGCGAAACGGCAGTTCCTCGCCGTTTGATCCATAGAGAAACACCTGTTTCACATGGGCGGGCAAGTCTTTCCACGGGGTCTTGGCGTTGAATTCGTAATGCTTGGCCAGCGATTCAATCGTCTGCAGGAAATAGGGTGATTTGCCCTTGCGCCAGGGCGCGATAGCCCCGTCCGCCACTTTCAGCGCGTGATCAGGCACAACCAGCCGTTCATCAAAGAACAACTCCACCCCCAGCCCGTCACAGGCTGGGCAGCCCCCGGAGGGGGCGTTGAAAGAAAACAACCGCGGCTCGATCTCGGAAATGGTGAAACCACTGACCGGACAGGCGAATTTCTCACTGAAGGTCAGCCGCGCGCCATCTTCCTTGGCTTCCTCAAGAACCGCGATCCCATCTGCCAGATCCAGCGCTGTGCGCAGACTGTCCGCCAGCCGCGTCTCGATCCCCGCGCGCACCACGATCCGGTCCACCACCACATCAATGTCATGGCGGAATTTCTTGTCCAGCGTGGGTGGCTCGTCCAACTCATAAAATGCACCATCCACCTTGACCCGCTGGAAGCCCTGCTTGCGCAGCTCCAGAAATTCCTTGCGGTACTCGCCCTTGCGGTCGCGCACGATGGGGGCCAGCAGATAGCCGCGCGTGCCCTCTTCCATCGCCATGATCCGGTCAACCATGTCCTGCACCTGCTGCGCCTCTATCGGCTGTCCGGTGGCTGGGCTGTAGGGCGTGCCCGCACGGGCGAAGAGAAGGCGCAGATAGTCGTAGATCTCGGTCACAGTGCCGACGGTTGAGCGCGGGTTCTTGCTCGTGGTCTTCTGTTCAATTGAAATGGCAGGTGACAGGCCCGAGATATGGTCCATATCGGGTTTTTGCATCATGTCGAGGAACTGGCGGGCATAGGCCGAGAGCGATTCGACATAGCGCCGCTGCCCTTCCGCATAAATCGTGTCAAAGGCCAGCGACGACTTGCCGGACCCGGACAGGCCCGTGATCACCACCAGCTTGTCGCGGGGCAGATCGACGTCGATATTCTTCAGATTATGCTCGCGCGCGCCGCGCACTTCTATGAATTTCTGCTCAGCCATTCGGCCCCCCGCTCACGCATTTGCGTCCAAGGCTGCAAGATAGAGAGGATGCGCTGAGTCTCCAACCGAAATATGTGAACAAAATGCAAACATGGGCAGTTTTACACCAATTGCCACCAGTAACGCAAATAACATTCATTTATTTGAATTTATATCTTGATTGTGGCAACGTGTGAACGCATCTTGAGGCAACACTCCTTTAAGGACTCACACGATGCTGGGCTTTCTCAAACCAAAAACCGCCACGCGCCGCATCAACCCCTCTGATGCTGTCGCGCAAGCCAAGGCAGGCACATTGACGCTGATCGACGTGCGCGAGACAGGTGAATTGCGCCAGACCGGCAAGGCCAAGGGCGCGCTCCATATTCCGCTATCCCAGATTGCAGCTCAGACCGATCCGAAAAGCGGCCATTTCAACCGGAAACTGTCACCTGACAAGCCCGTTGCGCTATATTGCGCCTCCGGTATGCGTTCGGACCGCGCGGCGCGTGCCATGTCCGCGAATGGTTTCACGGATGTCTACAATCTGGGCACTCTGCAAGATTGGAAATTATCAGGCGGTCAGATCGTGCGCTGACAAGCGCACGCAATGGCACGGCCCCGCAATGTAATGGAGGGGCCGTGCATATGGCTTGCGGCCGCAAGGCCGCTCAATCAGATCAAGCCTCAGAAATGGATTGCGCGCCCGTAAGCGTCGAGCACCGATTCATGCATCATCTCGCTCAATGTCGGATGCGGGAAGACCGTATTCATCAGATCTTCTTCGGTGGTTTCCAACTGGCGCCCCACAACATAGCCCTGAATCAACTCGGTCACTTCCGCGCCGACCATATGCGCGCCCAGCAATTCGCCGGTTTTGGCGTCAAAGACGGTCTTGATCATCCCTTCAGGTTCACCCAGTGCAATCGCCTTGCCATTGCCGACAAAGGGGAAACGTCCGACCTTGACCTGATAGCCCGCGTCCTTGGCCTTGGCTTCGGTCAGACCAACACTGGCGACCTGTGGGTGGCAATAAGTGCAGCCTGCAATGCTGGACGGATCAACCGCATGCGGATGCCCGCCTGCGATCAGTTCGGCAACCATCACGCCTTCATGGCTGGCCTTATGCGCCAGCCATGGGCCGTTGGTCGCATCGCCAATAACATAAAGCCCGTCTACTCCGGTGCGGCAATACTTGTCTGTTACTACAAATGAACGGTCAATCTTTACACCCAGGGCCTCAAGGCCAAGGTTTTCTGTATTCGCCACGATCCCCACCGCCGAGATCACTGTGTCGAATTCCATCTTCTCGGTCTTGCCGTCACGTTCGATATGCGCGGTCACTTTTGGCGCCGCGCGGTCGAGCTTCTTGACCATCGCCTTGGCGATGATCTTCATACCCTGCTTCTCGAACTGTTTGCGCGCGAAAGTGCTGATTTCCTCATCCTCCACCGGCAGGATGCGATCCATGACTTCCACAACGGTCACATCCGCGCCCAAGGTGTTGAAGAAACTCGCAAACTCGATCCCGATCGCACCGGAACCAATCACCAGAAGCTTCTTCGGCATCCGCTTGGGTTGCAGCGCGTGCTTGTAGGTCCAGACCAGATCGCCATCGGCTTCCAGCCCCGGCAATTCGCGCGCCCGCGCGCCAGTCGCCAGAATGATATTCGGCGCGGTAAGTTCCTCGGTGCCCTTCTCGGTCTTGACCGAAACCTTGCCCTTTGCGGGCAGAGTCGCCGCGCCCATGACCACGGTGATCTTGTTTTTCTTCATCAGATGGCCAATGCCGCCTGACAACTGCCCCGCAACCTTGCGAGAACGTTTGACCACGGCGTCCAGATCATAGCTGATGTTGTCGGCACTCAGCCCGAATTCCTTGGCCCGGTGCATCAGATGAAACACTTCGGCAGAGCGCAGGAGTGCTTTTGTCGGAATACAGCCCCAGTTCAGGCAGATGCCGCCCAGATGCTCGCGTTCGACAATCGCCACCGATTTGCCAAGTTGTGCGGCCCGGATCGCGGCAACATAGCCCCCCGGACCGGCACCGATTACGATCACATCAAACGATCTGGCAGCCATGCGAATTCCTCCCGTCGCGACCCTGCTTCAAAAACTAGTTTGGCATTAAACTATTTTTTGCAATGTCGCAACGCATGGCAGACAAG
>SKGU01000315.1 GCA_007117255.1 Natronohydrobacter sp.
CTTCCGGGCCTACTCCCTTAGCAGGGGAGCGCCTTCGACCACTCGGCCACGTCTCCGTCGACCCGTGTAATGATGTCCCCCCAGAGCCGCAAGCTAAAAATCGCATTCTTTCGGGCGTTAAACGCCTACCGCTCAGAGAACTCAGCGCGCGAAACTATTGCTCAGGTATTCACGGATCAACCGTGTGCACGCTTGCACCTTCGGACTACGATGCAGGTCGACATGTGTAACCAGCCAGATGGGGGCGGCCCAGTCGGGCTGAGCGTCCATCACGCGGATCAATCCCTCATCCTCGCCCTGCCCCAAAGGCAGGAACCCCAGACCCAGCCCGGACTTGATCGCGGCGATACGGGTCGCATGATCATTGCTGGAAAACGTAATCCGCGCCCCCTGCTGCAAAAGCCAGTTTGCAAATGGCGGGCGGCCGTCGCCATCGCTAACGCCAATGAAACCATGCGCATGCAAGGTGTCCGCTCCGTCCGGGCGACCATGATCCGCAACATAATCGGCACTTGCATAAAGGCCTACAGGCAATAACCCCAGTGATTGCACAACATTATCGGGCTCCTTCGGCTCTTTTCCCGCGCGCACGGCCACATGGGCTTCGCCGTATTCCAGTCGCAACACCCGCTCTTCCGTGCGCAAGCTTGGCCTGAGGCCCGGATGGCCGCGCAACAATTGCGCAATCACCGGCAGGATCACTGCAGTCAATTCGGGAATCGTCGTTACGACAAGCGGACCGGAAATGCCTTCCTGAAGGCCTTGCAGGCGCGCAGAGAGCTGCTCAAAGCGCTTCTCGGTCTCGGCGGCGGTCTCGAACAGGGCGCGGCCTGCTTCGGTTGGCGTGTAGCCTTTGGCGTGGCGTTGAAACAGTTTGACCGCAACGCGATCTTCCAGCGCGTCTATATGACGGATGACCGTGGCGTGATGAACACCCAACGTAGACGCAGCCCCACTGACAGTGCCCGCGCGCGCTACATGAAGCGCTGTGCGCAATTCGTCCCAAGGCTCCAGTCCCATCGCCTGCCCTCGCAATCCAGTGCTTTCAGTCTAGGCGGCAAATCAACTGGCTGCAATCGTGCCGTCAGCCCGCCTTGCGCGCGGCCATGTTGGCGGCAAAACGCTCGAACAGGTAGTAACTGTCCTGTGGGCCAGGGCTGGCTTCGGGGTGGTGCTGTACCGAAAAGACCGGCTTGTCCTGCATCCGTATTCCACAGTTCGACCCATCAAACAGCGAGGTGTGGGTTTCAATCACGCCTTTTGGCAGGCTCTGGCTGTCCACCGCGAAACCATGATTCATCGAGGTGATTTCAACCTTGCCTGTGTCATGGTCCTTGACCGGATGGTTTGCACCGTGATGGCCGTGGTTCATCTTGACCGTCTGCGCCCCAAGCGCCAGTGCCAGCATCTGATGACCCAGACAGATACCGAACACAGGCAGATCAGCGGCCAGAACCTCGCGGATCATGGGCACAGCATAGCTGCCCGTCGCGGCCGGATCGCCCGGCCCGTTGGACAGAAACACCCCATCGGGGTTGAGTGCCAGCACATCATCGGCCGTCGCCGTCGCCGGCAGCACTGTCACATCACAGCCCGCCGAGGCCAGACAGCGCAGAATATTGCGTTTCGCACCATAGTCGATCGCGACAACCTTGTGCACCGGCGCTGTCTGACGCTGATACCCCTGCGGCCAGGCCCACCGCATTTCATCCCAGCGGTAACTTTGCGCGCAAGTCACATCGCGTGCCAGATCAAGGCCCACAAGACCCTTCCAGGCGCGCGCTTTTGCCACCAGCGTTTCGATATCGAATTTGCCATCGGGATCATGGGCAAGTGCCACATGAGGCGCGCCCTGCTGGCGGATGGCCCGTGTCAGTCGGCGCGTATCCACGCCGCCAATGCAGATACGACCACGTTTGGTCAACCAGTCGACCAGATCGCCCGTCGCGCGCCAATTCGACGGCGCTGTCGGGTCCCATTTGACCACCATGCCCGCAGCAACCGGATCGGCGGTTTCGTCATCTTCCGGCGTGACGCCGACATTGCCGATATGTGGGAAGGTGAAGGTCACGATCTGGCCCGCATAGGACGGGTCTGTCATGATTTCCTGATAGCCGGTCATGGCTGTGTTGAAACACAGCTCTGCCACAGTCTCGCCCGTGGCGCCGAAGCCGCGACCATAGAAGATCGTCCCATCTGCAAGCGCAAGGCAGGCGGTAGGGGTCTGGGTGTGGGATGACATCGCGTGCTCCGTCTGATCGGATTTGCCGCAGTCCTATGCGCGCAAGGAAAAAGAATCAAGGCGCTCTGGAACACCATGCGCATGTCGGATCGCGCTTGCTCTGCCCCTGCCCCGCGGCTAGGGTCACGCGCAGACTGTCCATCGCCTGACCGGAGCACGCCATGTCCCTGCGCGACAAGATTTCCAGCGAATTGAAAACTGCAATGAAGGCGCGGGATGCAACCCGTCTGGCCACGTTGCGGCTGATCAATGCCGCAATCAAGGACCGCGAAATTGCCGCCAGAGGCGAACAGAATGTCAGCGAACTAAGCGATGCCGACCTTGTGGCCGTGCTGACGCGCATGGTCAAGCAGCGCCGCGATTCGGCGCGCGCATATGAGGAAGCTGCACGGCTTGATCTGGCCGAGAAGGAAACAGCCGAGATCGCGGTCATTGAGAGCTTTCTGCCACGCCAGTTGAATGATGACGAGATGAAGGCGGCCATTGATACGGTCATCGCAGAACTCGGTGCATCCTCCGTGCGCGACATAGGGGCCGTGATGGGCGCGCTGAAGACGCGCTATGCAGGCCAGATGGATTTTGGCAAGGCCGGTGCCGGGGTCAAGGCGCGGCTCGCCTGAAAAAGAGTGGATTTCCCCGAAGATGCGCTAATTTTAGCGCATCAACAGGAGGGGAATTCATGAAATTCACACGTCTATCACTACTGGCCGGAACAGCCATCGTGGTCACTGGCATGGCTGCCGCAGAAACCTTTGAATACAGCATCGATGGCACTGTATTTGAAGGTTATATCGCCAGACCTGCGGGCGAAGCGCTTGGCACAGTCCTGATCATTCACGACTGGAACGGGCTGAATGGGCATGAGATCGCACGCGCCGATGCGATGGCAGAGGCAGGATATGTCGGCGTTGCATTGGATTTGTTTGGCCGCGATGCCGAACTGGCGGGTATCGATGATTACCGCCGCGAAACCGGCGCGCTGTACAGCGATCGTGCATTGTTTCGCGCCCGGATCGCAGGCGCAGCAGAAGCCGCAGCCGCATTGCCGGACGTGCCTGATCAAATGGTTCTGACCGGGTATTGTTTCGGGGGTGCAGCCGCCTTGGAAGGCGCGCGCGCAGGCCTCGACATGGCCGGCTTTGTCAGCTTCCATGGCGGACTTGGTACACCGGAAGGTCAGGACTACAGTGCAACCACGGCGCCTGTGCTGGTGCTGCATGGCTCTGCTGATCCGGTATCTGGCATGGCCGATCTGGCCGCGCTGATGGATGAGTTGCGCGACGCGGATGTCCCTCACGAATCGCGCATTTTCGGCGGTGCTCGGCATTCCTTCACGGTTGAGGACTCAAATGACTGGGATGCTGACGCTAATGCGAAAGCAGAGGCGTCGCTACTGGGGTTTCTTGAAGAGGTGTTTTGATACTTGTCCGGGCTGATCCTGCGATCAGCCCGCACCCAGGGCCCGCGTATAAGCGGCCTCCAACGTGGCAAGATCACAAGACAGCGCCTTACCGCGCGCCGCCAAGGCCGCTTGTGAGCGCGCAAGCGCAGAACTGGTCAGCTCGGGGCAGCATTCCGCCAAAGCGGACATCTCATACAGGTTTCCATTGCAATGAAGAACCAGATCACACCCTGCGGCCAGTGATGACAAGGCCCGCGTTGTGATCGGACCGCGCAAAGCCTTCATCGAAATATCATCCGTCATCAAGAGCCCGTCAAAACCAATCTGTTCGCGGATCAGCGTGATCATTCGCGGAGATTGCGTGGCCGGTGCAGATGGATCAATCTGCGAAAACACAAGATGTGCCGTCATGCCCAAAGGAAGATCGGCAAGATCAGCAAAAGCCGCGAAATCAGTCTCTTCCAGCAAATCACGCGCGGCATCTATCACGGGCAGGTCAAGATGACTGTCAAGTGTGGCGCGGCCATGACCCGGAATATGTTTGAGTACAGGCAACACGCCCCCTGCCATAAGCCCGTCAGCCATGGCGCGGGCATTGGCCACCACTTCAATCCGGCTGCGCCCGTAGCAGCGATTATGAAGCACCGGATGCGTGATATCGGATGCAATATCGCCTAGAGGTGCACAATTCACATCAATGCCCACAGCGCGCAGCTCATGCGCAATGATCTGGCCACGCAGATACATCGCGCGGGCCGGATCAGTGGCTTTTTCGCATTGCTCGAGCGCCGGGGCCCAATCTCGCCAGTGCGGTGCGCGCATGCGCTGAACGCTTCCGCCTTCCTGATCGATCAGTATGGGCAGATCGCGCCCGACAGCCGCGCGCAACTCTGCCGTCAAGGCAGAGAGCTGCGTCGGGGTATCAATATTTCTGGCGAATAAGATAGCCCCCCATGGCTGCGCGCGCTCAAAAAGTGAACGCTCGTCGCTGGTGAGTGTTTTTCCGGCGCAGCCAAAAATTACCGCGCGCGCATCGCTCATCGAATAAGCACCGGAATGCAATCGATTTGCTGGTCGACCAGTGCCGCACAGAAACGCCGCGCATCACGTTCATCACTGAAACCATGCGCGCGCAGCCTGTAGAAAACCGACCCACCACTATGTGCCGCTTCGATCACGCGACCACGATCATCCAGAAGGGGCGAGAAGCGGCGCGACAACTGATCCCATGCTGCTCGCGCTGCGGCTGCGTCATCATAAGCGCCCAGCTGTACAAGCCGCGTCCCCGGCCCGATAGAGGCCGGGTCGATATCCAGATCCCGCACATTGCTAAGGCCCATTGCAACAGAGTTGGCAACGGAACTGGCCAGATCATCGGCGGCAGACGGCGCAACCGGCGCAGGCGACGGTGCCGAACTACGGTTCTGATCAAGCCGGCCCGAATTGCGCGCTGGCGGACGCGGAGAGGCAGAAACAGCACGGCGGGTGGGCGAAACAACCCCCAAGCCAGCCCCCCTTTCCGGCATGTCCACATCCTGTTGCAAAGCGACTGCAATGGGCTGCTCTTCAAACTCGGCGCTGTGCTGCGGTTGCATCTCGAAGTTTCGCGCAGGGGCCATATCTTCGGCTGCAAGGTCCAGCGGAGCCGGTGCCAGCACGATCGTGTCGCGCGGCGCGTCCTCTTGCGCGGCGGCCAATTCATTCACCGACAGACCCTGATGCGCCGCCTGACGCCCACCAGGATTATCCGGGCTGACGCGCAATGGTCCTTCCAGCGCACGCACCACCGGCACACCAGCAACGTCACGCTGCATCAACTGCCACATCCAGCCACCGGCGCCTACGATCAACGCAACAGATAAGACTGCCCCCAACCCATGCAGCACACTGCCCGTTTGCGCAGCACGTCGCGGCTGCGGCGCAACATCGGACGCAGGTTGATACCCATGATAGGGCGCATGCGCAGCATAGACTGGCTGTGGCGGATGGTTCACGAAAGACGGATGCTGCCAGCCCGTTCCCGGTGCCGGAGGCACGCCATCAGGGCGACGCGCCGCAAGCACCGGATCAGCGGGCGCGTAGCCAAAGGTGTTGCCATGCTGCCGTTGCGCATCAAATGGTGCGTTTTGTCCCTGAAAATACCTATTCTCGCCCATGTCTGCCTCACGCGCAGCCAAAGATACCACCTTTGACCGCGTTTCCTGACGTTTATGGCAAGATGCCTGCTCGACACTGCCACTCAATCGATGCGTTTCGCACCTGTTTTATATTTTTACGCGAACCCGCTTGTCAGGGTCCGCAGGTCTTAAATCCCAGTTCGGACACGCTTTCAGCGCATTTCTTCCACTGGTGTAACGCCCAAGATAGCAAGCCCTGACGAAATCGCAACGCCCGTGGCGCGCGCGAGTGCGATTTTTGCGGCGGTTGTTGCAGCATCGCCCTCTTGCACGAAACGCAGTGCAGAATTGTCATTGCCCCGATTCCACAATCCGTGGAATTCTGCGGCCAATTCCGAAAGATAGCCCGCGATCCGGTGCGGCTCTTGCGTCCGCGCGGCCAGCTCCACAACGCGCGGCCATTCTGCTATCTTGCGCATGAGCGCCAGTTCGGCCTCGTGATCCAGCGCCGACAGTGGCGCCGCCGAAAGTGCCGCGTCCGCAGTATCAACCTCCATGCCTTCCGCCTTGCGCAAGACCGACGAAATCCGCGCATGGGCATATTGCACATAAAACACCGGGTTGTCCTTGGACTGCTCCAGCACCTTGTCGAAATCAAAATCCAGCGTCGCGTCATTCTTGCGCGTCAGCATCACGAAACGCGTGACATCCGCGCCGACTTCTTCGACCACATCACGCAGGGTGACAAAGGTGCCCGCGCGTTTCGACATCTTGAACGGCTCACCATTCTTGTAGAGCTTCACCAACTGGATCAGCTTCACCTCCAAGGGCACGCGGCTGTCCGAGAGCGCCGAAACGGCTGCTTTCATCCGCTTCACATAGCCGCCGTGATCTGCGCCAAAGATGTCGATCAGAAGATCAAAGTCGCGCGATATCTTGTTGTAGTGATAGGCAATATCAGGGGCGAAATAGGTCCAGCTTCCATCCGATTTCTTGATCGGACGGTCTACATCATCGCCATGCGCGGTTGAACGAAACAAGGTTTGCTCGCGCGGCTCCCAGTCCTCAGGCGTCTTGCCTTTGGGCGGCTCCAGCACGCCCTGATAGATCAGCCCCTGCGCATGCAGCCGCTCGATCGCGGCTTCAATCTCGCCCGTCCCGTAGAGCGCCTTCTCAGAGGCATAGACATCCATCCGCACGCCAAGCGCGGCCAGATCCTCGCGGATCATCGCCATCATGCGGCCCGTTGCGAAATCGCGGATCACGTCCAGCCAGACAGATTCCGGCTGATCAAGAAACTGATCCCCGAACTCCGCTTTCAAAGCCTCGCCCACTTCGATCAGATACTCACCCGGATAAAGCCCCTCGGCAATCTCAGGCGAACGCCCATGCGCCTCGCGATAGCGCTCATAAGCCGAGCGCGCCAAGACATCGACCTGCGCGCCGCCGTCATTGATGTAATATTCGCGCGTCACGTCATAACCGGCAAAGGCCAGCAGATTCGACAGCGCATCCCCAACCACTGCACCGCGCACATGACCCACATGCATCGGTCCCGTCGGATTGGCCGAGACGAATTCGACATTCACCCGCTTGCCCTGCCCCATATCCGAGCGCCCGAACTGTGGGCCTTGCTGCAACGCACCGCTCACAATGCTCTGCCAGCAGCCAGAGGCCAGCCGAAGGTTCAGAAAGCCCGGTCCTGCGACTTCTGCCGATGCGATGCGCGGATCCGCGAGAAGGCGTTGCGCCAGCGTTTCGGCAATCTCGCGCGGCTTCAAGCCCGCTGGCTTGGCCAGCACCATCGCAGCATTGGTCGCCATATCGCCATGTGCGGGATCACGCGGCGGCTCGACGGCAACGGCCGCGAATTCCAGCCCGGACGGCAGCGCGCCATCTGATACCATCGCCTCAAGGCAGGAAATAACCAGCGTGCGGATATCGGAAAACAGGTTCATCATGTCAGCCCTTCTTTGTCCTCTTGCCCTACGCCGCAGCCGCTGGCACGTCAATGCCCGCAAGGGGTTGCGGGCAGTGCGTGCGACGCTATGGTAGCGCTCACACACACAGGAGGACGCGCGTATGCGTTGGGGAATACTGGGCGCGGCCAAGATCGCGCGGACTGAACTTGCACCAGCCATGCAAAGCGCGCGCGGCGCGCAATTGGTCGCCATCGCGACACGAGACGCGACACGCGCTGCCCCATTTCAGGCGCTGGCACCTGGTTTACGCGTGCATGACAGCTATGATGCGCTGCTCGCCGACCCCGATATCGATGCAGTCTATATCCCACTTCCCAATCATCTGCATGTCGAATGGTCTCTCAAGGCGGCACAGGCAGGAAAACATGTACTCTGCGAAAAACCAATCGCCCTGACCGCGCCAGAGATCGACGGGCTGATCACCGCACGCAACACCACAGGCCAACTTATTGCCGAAGCCTTCATGGTCGCCCATCATCCACAATGGGACCTGGTACGCACGCTGATCGACGAGGGCGCAATCGGCACGCTGGAGCATGTCGAAGGCTGTTTCACCTATACCAATCGCGACCTTGGCAATATCCGCCATCAGGCGGATATGGGTGGTGGTGGATTGCGCGATGTGGGCGTCTACCCCTGCATCACAACACGCATGATCACTGGCGCCGAACCGACACATCTGCGCGCCGATCTACGCTATGAAAATGGCGTCGATATCTTCGCGCGGGTCTGGGCAGATTTCCCCGGCTTCTCGATGTCCTTTTATTGCGGTATGATGCAGGCGCGGCGCCA
>SKGU01000035.1 GCA_007117255.1 Natronohydrobacter sp.
AGATCGAGGCAGATGCGCTGGATCTGGAGCATATTCCGTTTGGGTTGGATGCGCTTGTACGTCGTATCGAAGAGGTTCACACGTTTCGTGCCTCTGACAAAGGTCTGTCATTTTCGGTTTACCTTAAAGACCCGCTTGGGCAGGAACGAATGGGCGACCCGCATCGCCTGATGCAGATTATTCATAACTTGGTCAGCAACGCGGTGAAATTTACTGAGACCGGCTTTGTGCGCGTCAGGATTGATGCGACGGATCCGGGAAGAATTCAGTTATGCGTGGAGGACAGCGGCATCGGGATGACCGCTGAGCAACAGGCCAAGGTGCTGGAGCCATTTGCGCAAGCGGATACGTCTATATCACGCCGATTCGGCGGCACCGGGCTGGGGATGTCCATTGTGAAGCGCTTGGTCGAGATGATGGGGGGCGAACTTGATATTGAAAGCGTGGAAGCCGTCGGCACGCGGATGCGCATTTCATTGCCGCTTCTTGTTATAGCGAAATCTGAGGCACCCGAAACGCTCGCTGCGCCTCCGGCTGTGCAGCCTGAACTGCCACCGCTCAAGGTTTTGGCCGCCGATGACAATCGTACCAATCAGATGATCCTCGGCATGATGCTGAGTCAGTTGGGTGTGAAAGTAACGATGGCGGATGATGGGCTTGCCGCGCTGGACCTGTATCGAACCGATCAATTTGATTTGCTGTTGCTGGATATATCCATGCCCAAGCTCGATGGCGTCGCGCTGCTTAGTACCCTGCGTGCGATCGAGACCTGCGAGGGGCGCAAACGCGTGCCCGCTTTAGCCTTTACGGCCAATGCGATGACACATCAGGTGCAAAGCTATCTTGATGCCGGATTTGATGGTTGCCTGACCAAGCCTTTGCGCTTGGAGCGTTTGCGCGAAGCATTGTTGACAATATCGCGCAAAGATGAAGGGGCATATTGAACGCCATGTCATGGCTGCGCAGGCAACGTCACATTTCGCGCCCGGCATCCACGGGACAAAACTTGAAGATCACAGCGCCGCGGTGTGAGGTCATGGTCCAGACATAGTCTGATTTCCTGTGCCATGCCGTCGCGGCAGGTCACTATTGCCATATCATCGTCTATAGTTGGGTTGGCCGCCTGAAACATGGCCAGAAGATCCGCGGGAGAAAAACGCATTGGCTTCCCGATAGCACTGATAGCGTCAGGTATTGTCACGCTCGCAAAAGCGGCACGCGTCGCATCGAAATAAGCATCCGCACTTAACCCTGTACAACTGCCATGCTTGCGCCACTGATGCAGGGCCAGCCCGTCAGACCCCATGATGTCGATCATAGCTGCCGTTTGCGCGCGACTTGGGGCGGATTGATCCGTATCACAGAATTCGGGCCATCCGCCGTTTTCAAACTGAGGCCAAAGCCCGTGCACCAGCCAGCCGGCGCCAGCGCCTGTACTGCAGCGATCCGCGCCACGCATGGTGCCCTCAAGCGCGCACCAGCTTGGGGTCCAACTGATAGCGAGCAGCAGATATCCGCCCTGCTCTGTGCCGGTTTGGCGGTGTTCCGTTCCAGCGATGCCCGTCTCTGGCAGATTCTTCGTGCGCTCATTGAGCCAGAGCGCCCCCGCCAGTATAATGATGACTATCAGCGCTGCTGAAATCCTGCGCATTTTCACTTTCCCTAAGCCGCAACACCCGCTATAACGCCGCCATCCCCGAAATCGAGGAAATGCAGGAGCCCCTGCAGCCGAATTCCCGGCACCCGATGACTCATGCGCATTCGTTCGCGCTCGTATGACAGGAGGTCATGTCATGTCAAAACCATTGATGCCCAAGGCTACGGCTGTCTGGCTGGTTGACAATACTACACTCAGCTTCAAGCAAATTGCAGACTTCTGCGGCTTGCACGAACTTGAGGTTCAGGGCATTGCTGACGGTGATGTCGCGGCGGGAGTCAAAGGGTTTGATCCTGTTGCCAACAACCAGCTTGACACGATCGAGATAGAGCGCGGCGAAAAAGATCCACGTCACTCGCTGAAGCTGAAATACAACCCTGCCGCCGAGGGTGAGGAAAAGCGCCGTGGTCCGCGTTACACGCCGCTGTCCAAGCGACAGGATCGTCCGGCCTCGATTCTGTGGTTGGTCAAGTTTCACCCGGAGCTTGCCGATGCGCAGATCCGTCGTCTTGTCGGCACGACCAATTCCACCATCACGGCCATCCGCGAGCGCACGCATTGGAATATCGCCAGCCTTCAACCGATTGACCCGGTAGCACTGGGGCTGTGTCGTCAATCTGAACTGGACAAAGAAGTTCAGAAGGCCGCCGCCAAGCGCGCCGCAGAAGGCGGTGTCATGTCCGACGAAGAACGGCGCAGGTTGGTCTCGACCGAGCAGTCGCTGGAGGGCGAAGATGACGACCAGAAAATGCCTGCCGGGATCGCGGGTCTGGAGAATTTCAGCTTCAGCGACCTGAACCCGGACGCGGAAACACCGGCTACTGCGGCAGATTATAGCGATGCTGAGAGCTTCTTTAACCTTCCGGATGACGATGAAGACGACGATGATGACGAAAAAGACACCACAGATCCCCGCAGTCGCTGAGGCGATGCGGCTTTTCAAGGTGCGGGACTTGCGCTAGGCGGTTTCCCGACGGCACGGATCTGCGAATTTGGGGAAGACACATGAAGTTCACCTTGTCATGGCTCAAGGATCATCTTGAAACTGAAGCTAGCCTTGATCAGATTTCCGAAGCCCTGACTGATCTGGGACTGGAAGTCGAAGAGGTGATCGATCCTGCCCAGAGCCTTGGTGCTTTTCGAATCGCTCGTGTGATTGAAGCGCTTCCTCATCCTGATGCAGACCGCCTGCGTTTGTGCCGTGTCGAGACATGGCCCAACGGCCCGGATGGCGCGTCTGAGGAGGTGCAGGTTGTCTGCGGTGCGCCCAATGCCCGCACTGGCATGCGTGGCGTGTTTGCCCCCGTGGGCACGCATGTTCCCGGCACAGGTGTCGACCTTAAGCCCGGTGTGATCCGCGGGCAGGCCAGCAATGGGATGTTGTGTTCAGAGCGTGAGCTGATGCTCTCGGATGCGCATGACGGCATTATCGATCTGCCCGAAGATGCCCTGCTGGGCGCAAGGTTCATCGATTATGCGGGGTTGAATGACCCTGTGATCGACATTGCGATCACCCCCAACCGCCCCGATGCGCTGGGTGTTCGCGGGATTGCCCGCGATTTGGCGGCGCGGGGTCTGGGCCAGTTGAAGCCGTTGGAGATTACCCCGGTTGTCGGCAGTTTCCCCAGTCCGATCGGTGTGACAATTGCCCCGGAACTAAAGCAAAGCGGGTGCCCACTTTTCGCTGGTCGCGTCATTCGTGGTGTAAGGAACGGCCCTTCGCCTGACTGGCTGCAAAAGCGTTTGCGCGCCATCGGCCTGCGGCCTATATCGGCGCTGGTTGATATCACCAATTTCTTCACTTTCGATCTGAACCGCCCCCTGCATGTTTTTGATGCGGACAAGGTAGAGGGCGATCTGCGCATTCATCAGGCCATTGGTGACGAAGAGCTGTTGGCGCTGGATGAAAAGACCTATCGCCTGCAAGCTGGCCATATGGTGATTTCCGACGAACGGGGCCCCGAATCCATTGCCGGGATCATGGGCGGCGAGCATTCGGGATGCACCGAAGACACCGTGAATGTGTTTCTCGAATCGGCCTACTGGGATCCGATCACGATTGCTGCCACAGGGCGCAGTCTGAAAATCAATTCCGATGCCCGTTACCGGTTCGAGCGCGGCGTTGACCCGGCCTTCACGCTTGATGGTTTGGAATTGGCGACGCGCATGGTCCTCGATCTTTGCGGCGGTGAAGTGTCTGAGATCGTGCAGGATGGTGCGGTGCCTGACACAACCCGGAGCTACCGATTTGACCCATTGCGTGTACGCACGCTTGTCGGCATGGACGTGCCGGAGGCGACACAGCGCGCGACCCTGGAAACGCTGGGCTTCACGTTGACCGGTGATCAGGCGACACCGCCAAGCTGGCGGCCTGACATACTTGGCGAGGCTGATCTGGTCGAGGAAGTTGCCCGCATTGCATCGTTGACGAAGTTGGAGGGTAAACCCTTGCCGCGGCCACAAGAAGGCGTGGCGCGAGCGATCCTGACGCCATTGCAGGTGCGTGAGCGCGCGGCGCGGCGCACATTGGCTTCGCTGGGCTACAATGAATGCGTCACTTACAGCTTTATCGACAGTGCCTCGGCGCAGGCTTTTGGTGGTGGGTCCGATGCGGTGCAGTTGGAAAACCCCATTTCATCTGAAATGACGCATATGCGCCCAGATCTTCTGCCGGGGCTGTTGCAGGCGGCAGCGCGCAATCAGGCGCGTGGCACGCTGGATATGGCATTGTTCGAGGTCGGCCCGGTTTTCGCGGGGGGAGAGCCGGGCGAGCAAAGCCTGCAAGCCGCGGGCATTCTGGTGGGAGTGTCATCGCCGCGCGATACTTTTGCAAGCCGCCGCCTCGTCGACCTTTATGACGCCAAATCAGATGCAGAAGCCGTGCTTTCGTCAATTGGCGCACCGGCGCGCGCACAGATCCACCGCAACCTGCCAAGCTGGTTCCATCCGGGCCGTGCGGGCGTCATCAGCCTTGGGCCAAAGCTGCCGCTGGCGGTCTTTGGAGAGCTGCATCCGCGCTTGGTGAAAACCTACGATCTGAAAGGCCCAGTCATGGCCTTCAGCGTGTTGCTGGAAAACCCGCCGCTGCCCAAATCGCGCAAGACGACGCGCCAGCCTCTGACTATCAGCGCGCTGCAACCTGTTGACCGTGATTTTGCTTTTGTACTGGACGCCAAGGTCGAGGCGCTGAATGTGGTGAATGCTGCGATGGGCGCAGATAAGGCGTTGATTGCGGGTGTGCAGGTTTTCGACGAATTCACCGGGCCTAAGGCGGAAGCGCAATTCGGTGAGGCACGCAAGTCTCTGGCGATCAGTGTGCGGTTGCAGCCCGTAGACAAGACCTTGACCGATGAGGATATCGAGTCGGTCAGCCGCAAGATTGTCGAGAAGGTCACGAAAGCCACTGGAGGCGTGCTGCGGGGCTAGTTTCCCATTTCGCGAGTGTCGGTGAATATCGCCATTTGGCTGGCGCCGCCCAGAACCGGGTGGCATCCTGCGATATCGCGGTATTGGACAACATAGTCGAAGGCTACTGCAACCCGGTTGCCCCAATGCCGGAACTTCGCACGCGGCCATTCAAATTGATGGTCGGGGTGGCGAAAACGATGTGTGGGTACGCCCAGAAGTGGGTTGAACTCGGCATTCGGGGTGGTGATGATCACGTTGCGAGGGCGCATCTGCTGGAATACCGCGCGCTCTAGTTGAGACAGATCACAAGGGGCGATGTGTTCGATCGTCTCGAGCAATACTGCACAACCGAAACCTGACAGAGCAGGATCGGCGACTGTCATCGATCCTATCTGCAAGTCAATTTTTTTGGCGGCAGCGTTTATTTGCGCCAATCGGGTCTTTAGTCGCGCCAGTGATACGGCGCAGATGTCGATGCCAACAATCTGCGTGATCTCTTGTCGCGCAGCAAGAAGTAGAAACAGATCACCATCCCCGCAGCCCAGATCCAAGACGGATTGCGCATTTGTCCCGGCAATGGCGTCAAGCACCGCATCAAGACGCTGTTGGTGCATCCATGTTGTCAAGGTCGGCCCCTGTTTTGTGGGCTGGTCAGCCGGACAATATGTAACCTTATCATGGGCGGTAGAGCCGCAGCAATCTCAGTCCGCATGGCGACTATCGTGCGCATTGTGCCGCCTGACTTGCGCTTGACTTTTCGTCAGCCAACCGGGCAACTTCCGATGGCTTGAAGCCATGTTGCAGCGAGGCTCGAACCCGCAATGCTCACGTCTAACCCGTTTCGTAGCTCTAACGGCCAACCGTTGATCTATGGTCATCGCGGTGCGCGTGGGGTCTTGCCCGAAAACACCATGGCCGGCTTTGATTATTTGCGCGACATCGGCCTGCGTGGCGTTGAGATTGATATCCAGCTTACATTCGACAGCGTGCCTGTAGTGATCCATGATCCGCGCGTTCCGATGCAATTGGCGCGTGATGCGCAGGGACATTGGCTGCCGGAGCCCGGCCCGAAAATCATTGATCTGACAGCGGAAGAGTTGCTGCGCTATGACGTGGGGCGTCTGCACCCTGATCATCCTTATGGCGCGCGCTATCGAGATCAGCGCGCAAAGGACGGCGCGCGTGTGCCGCGCCTCGCGGCATTTCTGGACTGGGCAGAACAGGTCCCCGACATGATCCTGAATATCGAGGCCAAGTCCTTTGCCGATAATGAAGGCTTGGGCGCTGCGCCGCATGCGCTTGCCAGCGCTGTGGTGGATGCGTTTGCAGGACGTGGACTGGCAAAGCGTTGCCTTGTGTCTTCGTTTGACTGGCGGGTCTTGCGCGTTTTGCGGGAAATCGCCCCCGATATCGCGCGCGGCCACCTTACCGAAGAACAGCCCGGCCCGGATTGCACGATATTCGACGGCTCTGCATGGATGGATGGTCTGCGTCTGGCTGATCATGGCAATAGTTTGCCACGGCTTATTGCCGAACAGGGCGCGCATTGCTGGTGTGCCTATTACCGCGATGTGACCCATGAGCGGATCGAAGAAGCTCATGACCTGGGTCTTGCTGTCAATGTCTGGACAGTCAATGATCCTGCCGACATTCAGGCTGCGATCAGAATGGGCGTGGATGGGGTGATTACCGACTATCCCGAACGCGCGCTGACCTGTCTCGCTGCGCAGGATGTGGTGCGCTGACTAACGAACGCCACGCTGCGCGCGGATTGCGCCCCCCAGTTCCATCGTGTAGCTTGCAAGGGAGTCAAGTGCTGCGTTGGCTTGCTTCGCTTTGCCTTTATCCACAGCCTCTGTCAGTGTCTCGTGCATGGCGACAATGCGCGCGCGGGAACGGGCGGTGAAAGTGATCATGTTCATCAAGGGCTGCATCGCCTCGACTGCACCGGCCATGTGCCATGACAGAACTGGATTGCTTGCCGCATCGACCAGTGCGCGGTGAAAAGCCACATCAGATGCGCAAAACGCTTCATCAGTCAGCCCTTCCGTGCCCTGCCGCGCGATTTCCGCGCGCATGGAGGCCAGATGCGAGGGTGTGCGCCGGGCGCAAGCCAGTGGCAGGCAGGCGCGCTCCAGCGCAAAGCGCGCCTCGGCTGCGGTCTCAAAATCGACAGTGTTCATGGACAGCAGAAGTGTCGCCGTCGTGACCATATGCTCTTGCGCCTCATCAAAGCTGAGACGATTCACAAAGGCCCCACCAGTCGCGCCGCGCTGGGTGCGGATCAGGTTTTGCGCGGCCAGTCGTTTCAGCGCCTCGCGCACGGTGGGGCGGGACACATTGAAACGCGCCGCAAGATCGCCTTCTGAGGGCAGGCGCCCATCGACAGGCAAGTCGCCGGAAATGATCGCATCGCGGATGGTCTGCGCGATCTGCTGGGAATAGTCGCGCGCGCTGTCCAGTTCAGTTTTCACGTTGCTGTTCCGCTATATGTCAGACAATTAATATTTGCCAGACCGCAATCGGCCTGATATGTCTGACATATACGACTCTTCCTTCAACGCCAAGCCCAAAGGCCCACAAACGTGCAGCTCGCCCCGCGCCTACGCAAGATGACCGCACCACATTGGTTGGGGCTTTACGGTGTGATCCTTCTGGCATGGGTTTTGCTCTATGCCATGCAGCTCCCGTCCGATTTGTTGGTAGCGGCCAACATCTACGGGGCAGAGTTCTGGGAGGCATTGTGCCGCATAGAGCCGGGCCTTGCCGGTGCGCCGAATATCTTGCTGATGTGGGCGCTGATGTCAGCGGCAATGATGGCCCCGACCGCGTTACCTGCGTTCTCTACATGGGAGGATCTGGTGCAAACCGGCCGCGCGCAGGGATTCGGGTTGCTGCTGGGGGGCTACCTGCTGATCTGGTCGGGTTTCGCCGTGCTCGCCACTGGCACGCAACTGGCATTGGCAGGGGCGGGTTTGCTGACGCCCTTGGGCGAGAGCGCAAGTGTCTGGCTGACAGCCGCGCTTCTGATGGGGGCAGGGGCTTATCAATTCTCGACATTGAAAGAGGCTTGCCTGTCGAAATGCCGCCGCCCGCTAACATTTTTCATGCAGCACTGGGATGAGGGGCCGTGGCGCATGGGGCTGCGACTGGGCGCAGTTTGTCTGGGCTGTTGCTGGGCGCTGATGCTGCTGGCCTTCATCGGGGGCACGATGAATCTGTTGTGGATGGGCGGCGCGATGGTGCTGATGATGCTGGAAAAACTGCCCACTATCGGGACCGTGATGACGCGGCCTTTAGGCTATGGGCTGA
>SKGU01000018.1 GCA_007117255.1 Natronohydrobacter sp.
ACGCCTTGATCTGCCCCGATTTCAGCCGCAGCAGATAGCTGTTCAACTCGCGTTTGACGATCGGCATCAGGAAATAGAGCGCGATGATGTTGAAGATCGCCATCGAGAACAGCGCCGCATCAGAGAAATCGATCACCGCGTTCAGGCTCGACACAGCCCCGATAAAGATGAAGATGCAGAAGATGACCTTGAAGATCAGCTCCTTCGTTTCGCCCTCACCGAACATATAGGTCCAGGCTTTCATGCCGTAATAGGACCATGTGATCATCGTGGAGAACGCAAACAGGAACACCGCAAGTGACAGCGCGTAGGGTGCCCAGCCAAAGGCTGACCCGAAAGCCGCCGATGTCAACGGCACACCCGGTGCCGACCCGTCCACGCTGGCGATGCGTCCCGCTTCATCCAGAATGTAGCGTCCGGTCTCGCTATCGACCATCAGTTGCTGCGTGATGATAATCACCAGCGCCGTCATCGTGCAGATGATGACTGTGTCGATAAACGGCTCCAGCAGCGACACAAAGCCTTCGCTGATCGGCTCCTTGGTGCGCACCGCCGAATGGGCAATCGCCGCAGACCCGATACCCGCTTCGTTGGAAAACGCCGCGCGCCGGAAGCCCTGAATGATCGCCCCAATCATGCCACCGACAATCCCGGTATCCGTGAAGGCCCCGCGCAGGATTTCACCAAATGCCCAGCCGATCATATCCCAGTTCATGAACAGGATCGCCATGCCGACAAGGAAATAACCGATCCCCATGAAAGGCACGACCTTTTCCGTAACCCGCGCAATGGATTTGATCCCGCCTACGATCACCACAAAAACGATGGCCGACAGGATAAGACCCGTGATCCATGTGGGCACGCCCAGCACGCTTTGCACCTGGCTTGCGGCCTGATTGGCCTGGAACATATTCCCGCCGCCAAGCGCGCCCAGCACGCAAAAGATCGAGAACATGATCGCAGTCAGCCCACCCAAGGGAAGGCCGCGTTCCTCAAAGCCTTTCTTGATGTAATACATCGGGCCGCCAGAGACCGTGCCATCCGGGTATTCATTGCGGTATTTGACGCCTAACGTACATTCGGTGAATTTTGACGCCATCCCCAGAAGACCGGCGAGGATCATCCAGAAGGTCGCGCCGGCCCCGCCGATGGATACAGCCACCGCAACGCCCGCGATATTGCCAAGCCCAACTGTGCCCGACAGCGCGGCGGTCAGCGCCTGAAACGGGCTGACCTCGCCTGCGTCCTTGGGGTCGGAATATTTGCCGCGCACGATCTGAAGCGCATGGCCAAAGGCCCGGAATTGAATAAAGCCGAAATAGAGGGTGAAGACCATGGCACCCATCACAAGCCATCCCACGATCCATGGCACGCCTGTGCCGGGAAGATTGGCAAAGATCAGATTGACAAACCACCCTGTGGACGAGGCAAAGACCTCGTCAACACGCTCTGCAAAATTCGCGGCAGCAGGACTGGCCGCTAACGCGGCGACCCCAAGCGCCGAAAAGAAAATTCTCATCTGTAATCTCCTGAAAAGGGTCATGGCACGATTGTGCACGGCACGGGTGAAACTTGCGCAAGCGTTGCGGGAACCGACCCGAACAATCGCGCCTGCAAACCCTTCTCACCTGTTCGCCCAACAAATATCTGACTGGCATGGTATTCCTTGGCCAGATCGCACAACACTTCGGCAATATGGCCATATCGCACAACAGTTTCGACCCGCAGGCCACCGGCAGAAAGCTTTTCCTTCATGGGATTAAGGATAATCGATTCCGCCCGACCGACTTCTTGCTCGCGGCGCTTATGACGCTCCGCGACTTCTTCGGCGCTGAGAAACGAGTAAGGCGACCATTCCAGCACATGCGCCAGCACCACGCTGGCCCCTTGCGCCTTGGCGCGGTCGGCCCCGTATGTCAGCGCGCGATGACTCGCTCCGCTGCCATCAAAGGCAATCAGATAAGTGTCGGACATTATCCCTCTCCTGCTGCTGTTGTGATGTACGAAGATTACATGACATTCACGAATTCAATAAAAGAATTTGTACATTTCCGGCTAATGTTATAAATTTAAACAAATTTCACTAATATTTTAATATTATACAAAACAAATAGCTGCTTTTCTCTTATTTTCAGTGCATTTACCTTTTCGCTTCGACGCCGCGACGATACGTGCGACACAAACTCTGCTTATTGATGCAGGGCTTGCCCCCTTGGACTGCCTCACCTAAACCGGGTGCGGGCTATCAAAGAGATCAAGACGCATGACAGACACCTCGGCGGCGCAGGATCAACGCGCGAAATCCAGAAACATCGGGGCGCTCAAGGGCCTGTGGCCGTTCATCCATCCCTATCGCAACCTGCTGGCACTGGCGCTTTTGGCGCTGATCACAACGGCCGCCATCACCTTGGCGCTACCACTGGCCGTGCGCCGCGTGGTGGATGGGTTCGAAGCACGTGAGATGATGCTGCTGAACCAGTATTTCGCAGGCGCTTTCGGGCTAGCGGGACTGCTGGCACTGGGTACGGGTCTTCGCTACTATTTCGTGACACGGCTGGGCGAACGGATTGTGGCCGATATCCGCAAAGCGCTGTTTGCCCGCGTGATTGACCGCAGCCCTGCCTTTTATGAGCGGATCATGACCGGCGAAGTGCTGTCGCGGCTGACGACAGATACAACGTTGATCCAGTCGGTGATCGGGTCTTCGGTCTCGATTGCCCTGCGCAATGCGCTGATGCTGATCGGTGGTCTGATCCTGCTGGGGCTGACTTCGGCCAAGCTGATGGGTTTTGTTCTACTGATGGTGCCCGCAATCATCGTTCCCATCGTGGTGATGGGGCGCAAGCTGCGCAAATTGTCGCGCGAAAATCAGGACTGGGTTGCGGCATCAAGCGGCAATGCCTCTGAAGCGCTGAGCGCTGTGCAAACCGTTCAGGCGAACACCCATGAAGCGGCAAGTCGCGCCGCATTTGATCAGGTGACGGAAACCAGTTTCGACGTGGCCCGTCGCCGTATCTTTACCCGTGCGCTGCTGACGGTGATTGTAATCTTCCTTGTATTTGCTGGTATTCTGGGCACGCTCTGGGTGGGCGCGCGCGATGTCGCGGCGGGCGTGATGAGCCCTGGCGAATTGGCGCAATTTGTCATTTATGCCGTGATTGTCGCTGGCTCTGTCGGCGCCTTGTCCGAAATCTGGTCCGAATTGCAGCGCGCAGCGGGCGCAACTGAACGTCTGGTTGAATTGCTGCACGATGAAGACACCTTGCAAGACCCGGACACACCACGCGCCCTTCCCCGGCCCATACGCGGGGCGGTCCGGTTCGAAGATGTCAGTTTCCACTATCCCACCCGTCCCGGCCAGCAGGCTCTGGATCAGGTCAGCTTGGATGTCGCGCCCGGCGAAACTGTTGCGCTTGTGGGCCCGTCCGGCGCGGGCAAGACAACGATCCTGCAATTGCTGATGCGCTTCTATGACCCGCTATCAGGGCGCATTCTGATTGACGGAATGGACCTGCGCGATATGGCCCGCACGGATTTCCGTCAGGCACTGGCGCTTGTGCCGCAAGATCCGGTGATCTTTGCAGCTTCGGCAATGGACAATATCCGGTTCTCACGACCCGAAGCCACAGATGTCGAGGTGATAGAGGCGGCGCGCGCCGCTGATGCGCATGTTTTCATCGAGCGGCTGCCAGAGGGCTACAAGACTGAGCTGGGCGAACGCGGTGTGATGCTGTCGGGGGGGCAAAGACAGCGCGTCGCACTGGCCCGCGCAATCCTGCGTGATGCACCGATCCTGCTGCTGGATGAGGCGACAAGTGCGCTGGATGCGGAATCAGAAGCGGCTGTCCAGCGCGCGGTGGATCACTTGTCAAAGGATCGCACAACGCTTGTCATTGCACATAGGCTGGCGACAGTGAAACAGGCCGACCGGATCGTGGTGTTTGATGACGGGCGGATTGTTGCGACAGGCACGCATGACGAGTTGGTAGCCGAAGGCGGGCTTTACGCCCGGCTGGCCCGCCTGCAATTCACGGCAGACCGCGCGGCATGAGGGTCTGTAGGGTGCGTGCTTGCACGCACCCTTGCTCGACCAGTGATGCGTGCAAGCACGCAGCCTGCCCCGTCGTTCTATTCAAACCGATGACGTATCCGGCGCACCAGCCCCCATACCCCCAGCACCACCAGCGGCGCCAGAACCGCCATGGTCACAGTCTTCGACACGCCCAAAGGTTCGGCAATCGGCATTGCCAGATACCCGGCCAGATTGACCGCATAGTAACTGATCGCCACCACGGACAGTCCTTCAACCGTATTTTGCAGCCTGAGTTGCAGATCCGCGCGCCGATCCATGCTTTCGAGCAATTTCTGGTTCTGGCCAGATCTTTCGACATCCACCCGTGTCCCCAGTAATTGCCCGGCGCGCATGGCGCGTTCGGCCATCTTGGACAGCCGCGCCTCGGCAGATTTGACAGTCCGCATGGCCGGATCGTAGCGCCGTGTCATGAATTCATGCAGCGACTGGCGATCCAGAAAACGCTCTTCACGCAGAATCGCGATGCGCTGATGCACCAGCGCCTCATACGCCCCTGTCGCCCCGAACCTGAACGAGGTTTCAACCATCATGTTTTCCAGTTCGGATGAAATGCGCAGCAGCGCATCCAGCGTCTCATCCGATCGCGACTCCGGTTCCTGCATCACGCGGGTCAACCGCGACAACTCGTCATCAATCGCAGCCATGCGCGGCGACAGGCTGCGCGCGCGCAACAGCCCCAGCATCGATGTCGTCTTGTAGGTCTCGATCTCGCACAGGCGCTGAATGATCCGGCCCACCCGGCGGCCGCCTGTGCCCGGTTTCACGAAAACCGCCATGCGGATATGGCCTGCGCGATCAATACGGAAATCACTGGCAATGATCGCTGCACCATCCAGCACGTAAGAAGCGGCCAGACTTTCAGGCACAAACCAATCCAGCAATTTTTCCAGCATCGGCTTAGTGTCTTCGCTCATGACCTCTATCTGAAAAAGGATCGATGTCAGGCGTTTGCCTTGTGAAGCCTCAAGCCATGCTTCCGGAAAGACATCGAACGCAGCAGGATCAAAGGGGCGCTCTGTCTGCCCCTGCTCGAACGCCGTATAGGTCACAAATTCCGTGTGGCTTTCCCATTTCAGGTGGTGTCGGCCCAGATCGGTGGAATGATGCGTCGCTTCCGGCGGGGGGTGCCCTGAGCCATGTCGATCCAGCAGCGCCAGAAGATGATCGCGATCGAGGCTTCGGTCTCTTTTGGCCGCATCGCGTTCCGGCTTCAGCGCCATGAAAACCGCGCAGCCCGGAACAGTGATCTTTGCCGCAGGGCGCGCATGAAGCTCGTTTACGAGCGTATATCGATGGGCATGGTCTTGAATCGGGGGCATTGGGCACGCGCCTTGCGATGAGAGTGTTCCAGCAAATCATATTCTGCAATGCGGCGAAAGAAAGCCCGCGCACGGCACGCAATCGCACACTTGTATTTCTGCCACAGCACGAATGACCGCAAAAGACTAGCGCTTTTGACGCCATGCTATAGGCTTTGGCCGGAATTCCGTGCGGAAAGTCATGCCGATGCTGCGTCTTGTTTTTGTTATTCTGATCACTCTCTTGCCCTCCAGCCCTGCTCTTGCCCAGGATGCGGACGGCCTTGGTCTGACAGATGCACCCATCACGCTGCAGTCCGGGCCATCCGATGATCTGCGCATCCTGCGCCGTATGGAAGAACTGCTTGAAGGAATACGCGGATATGAGAATGTCACAGTCGAGGTGCGCAACGGCATTATCCAGCTGACAGGACGCACTGTCGAGGCCGAGAAACAGGAAGCGCTCTATCAGATCGCGGCGCGTATCGAAGGTGTTGTCGCCGTTGAAAACCGGGTCGAGGTCAGCCTTGACGTGGCCGAACGTGTGGCCCCCGTGGCCGATCGGTTGTTGCGCCGCCTCATGGGGCTGTTCAATGCCATGCCTGTCCTGCTTGTTGCGGGTCTCACCGGGCTTCTTGTTACATGGGCAGGCTTCCGTTTCGCGGCGCTGTCATGGCCATGGGACCGGGTTGCGCCCAATGAATTCATGGCTGATGTGTTTCGTCAGCTTGTCCGGCTCATGGCGATTGTCGGCGGTTTGATGATCTTTCTCGATATCCTTGGCGCATCAGCCTTGATGGGCACAATACTTGGCGCGATGGGGATTTTCGGGCTGGCCGTGGGCTTTGCGGTGCGCGACACGGTCGAGAATTTCATCGCCTCGGTCATGCTGTCGCTGCGCGCCCCGTTCCGTCCGCGCGAATTCATCGAAATCGGTGGCGATCAGGGGTTCGTCGTCCGCCTGACCTCGCGCGCAACGATCCTGCTGACCGCCGATGGCAACCATGTGCGCATCCCGAATGCGACCGTGTTCAAATCCAAGATCACCAATTACTCGCGCCATCCACAGCGACGCTTTACCTTTGATCTCTCGGTCCCCAATCCCGGCAATATGGCACATGCGCGCCAGATCATGCTCGATGCGCTGCATGACGCCGATTTCGTGCTTGATGACCCCAACCCGGCTGTCTGGCTGGCGGAGGTCTCCGATGGTGCGGCGCGGTTCACCTGCGCGGGCTGGATCGACCCGTCGCGCACGAATTTCAACGCCAGCCGCGGGGAAGCGCTACGCCTGACCGTCAACGCGCTGGAGCGTGCGGGCAAGGGGCTTTCTTCCGCCGGGCTGACCATCACCATGGCCGAAGGCAGCCCCGCCCCTGACCCGGAAACGACCGTGACCGCAGCGCAAGACATCGCACAGGACGCAGCGATCGTCGAGATCATCGAGGACGAACTCCACGACCCCGATCTGGAAGACCTGTTTGCCAAGCGGACCAAGGATGAGTGAAGGGGCAGCTATGCGGGACCTTTCTGCCGGTCGCGCTATCCACGCAAAACCCTTCGCGGTTGCAGCATGACCGACGTGCTGGGCGGTATGCCGACTGACGGCGGCGCGGCAATGCATTCGCAGCAAATGGCTGATGCGGCCACTCGCCTCCGCGCCCGCCCCCGAGCAGCCGCAGTCGGTAAAGAGCGATTCTGCAAAAAGTCGTGCGCAATGGCTGGGCCATCGACATGCCGAGCCATCTGCGGACGGCTCCAAGGGAGAGCGGTCTATGACGGCTTCGTCTAGACTACCAATACAGGGGCGACTTAAACCGATTGTGCTTGCATCAATTCACTGGTCAATCATTCCAAAACTCAGGTATCAAGAAGGAATGAAACGTGCCATGTCCGGTTCCTATTTCGCCCGCATAAGGGACTCATTGCAATCTTTGCACCCGAGCGAACGGCGGCTGGCCGACACAATTCTGTCCTTCCCTGGCGAAATTGCCAGCTATTCGGCCACCGAGCTTGCGCAGCTTGCCAACGTTTCGAATGCCACCGTCACACGGTTCGTGCGCCGGCTTGGGTATGAGAATTTCGATCAGGCACGGCAGGCAGCGCGCGCGACCCAGCAGACCGGCGCCGCTGTTTTTCGGGTTTCTGCCAGCGAAAAAGGACCCGAAGCAGCGCTGATGGCGCAGATCGCGCAAGGCCGCCAGAATGTCGAGAGCAGTTTCGCCGCCATCTCGCTGGCTGAGATCGACAATTTGGGCGATGCGGTGCTGCAAGCCGGACGGGTCTGGATTATCGGGTTTCGCACGGCGCAGGCATTCGCCTTCTATCTGGGGGCGCAGGTCGGGCAGATCGTGCCGAATGTGACGGTCTTGCCGATCGCAGGTCAGACTTTGGCAGAAAGCATTGGCAGCATTGCGGCAGGAGATGTCGTGATTGTCTTCGCCCTTCGACGCACAGTGCGACTATTGCCAGCGCTCTGTCGCGAGCTGCGCCAAACCCCTGCGCGCGCGGCGCTGATCAGTGATGTAACACCCGAGCAAGGGACCGATCTGTCGCGATTTGAGGCGGAACTGATGCCGCAATGGCGGCTACGCGTCCAGACCACTGCACCCGGCCCGTTGTTCAACCATGCCGCCGTCCTGACCCTGTGCCACGTCCTTGCCACCCGCATCCTGGAGCGTTCGGGGCAGTCCGGGCGCAAGCGCCTTCTGGCAATCGAAGCGCTGCATGATTCGCTGGATGAATTCTAGGATCGGCGCCTTCAGGCGGCCCGATTTCTAAGCAATTACTGCCTCATTGCACAAATAAGCACCTGACATCGGTCTTGCGGCCGCAAAAAAGTGTTGTGAAAATATTTTTTCATGACATCATCCAAGGAAAAAATACTACCGTGTACTTGCCCATTTCCGGCTGTCCGACACACCAACTCCAGAGGTATCAAGATGTCCTTCAATCTCCGTCTCTCCGCATTGGC
>SKGU01000274.1 GCA_007117255.1 Natronohydrobacter sp.
CGCTGCATCTGGCGCGGGTGGCGAACCCGGACTGTCAGGTGGTCGGCATTTCGATCAATACCGCAGCGATGTCCGACCAGGAGGCGCTGGACTATTGCGCCGAGGTCGAGGCGCGGATGGGTCTGCCCACGGTTGACCCGTTCCGCCATGGTGCCGGACGTCTGGTCGATGCACTGGCGGGGGTTTGAGGGGCGTTGCCCCGGTTGCAAGACGTGAGGGGCGTTGCCCCTCTTGGCCCTTTGGGCCAATTCACCCCAGGATATTTGGACAAGAGTGAAAGGGCAGGATGTGCTGACTGTCTTTGAAGACCGCTTTGCATTGGCAGAGGTGTTCACCATTGCGCGTGGCTCGCGCACCCATGCGGATGTTCTGCGCGTTGAGGTCGCACGCGATGGCGTGACCGGGCGCGGTGAATGTGTGCCCTATGCGCGCTATGACGAGACCATGGCATCTGTGCGCGCGCAGATCGAAGGCGCGGGTGCCGGAATTGATCGCAACGCGTTGCAGGCAGCGCTTCCCGCTGGCGCTGCGCGCAATGCGCTGGATTGCGCGCTCTGGGACTTGGAAGCCAAGCGCGTTGGGCGGCGTGTGTGGGAATTGGCTGGTTTGGACATGCCGCAGCCACTTGTGACAGCCTTCACGCTGTCGCTCGATACGCCGGAGAAGATGGAACTCGCCGCGCGCCGTCATGCGCATCGCCCGCTTTTGAAGATCAAGCTCGGCACGCCCGATGACATGCCCCGGCTTGAAGCCGTGCGGCGCGGCGCGCCCGACACGCGCATCATCATTGACGCAAATGAGGGCTGGAGCGCCGAGGTCTATGCCGATCTGGCCCCCCATTTGTTGCGGCTGGGTGTGGCGATGGTTGAGCAACCCTTGCCTGCGGGCGCAGATGACATGCTGGCCGAGATTGCGCGCCCCCTGCCGGTCTGTGCGGACGAATCCTGTCATGACCGGGCCAGCCTGCCGGGGCTTCGCGGCAAATATGACATGGTCAATATCAAGCTCGACAAGACCGGCGGATTGACCGAAGCGCTGGCACTGCGCGATGCAGCGCGCGCGCAGGGCTATCAGGTGATGGTGGGCTGCATGGTCGGCAGTTCGCTGGCGATGGCGCCTGCCGTTCTGGTGTCTCAGGGCGCAGAGGTGGTCGATCTGGACGGGCCGTTGCTGCTGGCCGAAGACCGCGATGTGCCGCTGCACTATGATGACAAGGGCGTACACCCCCCCTTGTCTGCGCTTTGGGGTTGACCCATCTTCCCCAACGCCCGCGCATGCGTTAAGTGTCGGCCAGCTTCAGGAGGATTGCCCCATGCCAAGATATCGTTCCCGCACCACAACTCATGGCCGCAATATGGCAGGCGCGCGCGGCTTGTGGCGCGCGACAGGGATGAAAGACGATGATTTCGGCAAGCCGATCATTGCGATCGTCAATTCTTTCACCCAGTTCGTGCCGGGGCATGTGCATCTGAAAGATCTGGGCCAGATGGTCGCGCGCGAGGTCGAAAAGGCAGGCGGCGTGGCGAAAGAGTTCAACACGATCGCGGTCGATGACGGGATCGCGATGGGTCATGACGGGATGCTGTATTCCCTGCCTTCGCGGGAGGTGATCGCGGATTCGGTGGAATATATGGTCAATGCGCATTGTGCCGATGCGATGGTGTGCATTTCCAACTGTGACAAGATCACGCCCGGCATGTTGATGGCCGCGATGCGGCTGAACATCCCTTGTGTGTTCGTCTCTGGTGGGCCGATGGAAGCTGGCAAGGTTGAGGTCGATGGCGTCTCAAAGGCCGTCGATCTGGTCGATGCGATGGTCTGGGCGGCGGATGACAAATACACTGATGCACAGGTGCAGGCGATGGAGGAAGAAGCCTGCCCGACCTGTGGGTCGTGTTCAGGGATGTTCACGGCCAATTCGATGAACTGCCTGACCGAAGCGCTGGGCCTGTCATTGCCGGGTAATGGCTCCACGCTGGCCACGCATGCGTATCGCAAGCAACTTTTCCTGCGCGCAGGTCATGTCGTTGTCGATCTGGCCAAGCGCTACTATGAGCAGGATGACGACAGCGTGTTGCCGCGCAATATCGCGAGCTTCAAGGCATTCGAGAATGCGATGTCTCTGGATATCGCGATGGGCGGGTCCACGAACACAGTGCTGCATCTGCTGGCGGCCGCCCATGAGGGCGGGATCGAATTCACCATGACTGATATTGACCGGTTGTCGCGCCGCGTGCCGTGCCTGTCGAAAGTCGCGCCGGCCAAAGACGATGTGCACATGGAAGATGTGCATCGTGCCGGTGGGATCATGGCGATTCTGGGCGAACTGGACAGGGCGGGCCTGCTGCACCGGGATTTGCCAACGGTTCATAGCCCGACGATGGGCATGGCGCTGGATATGTGGGACATCATGCGCACCGATGACCCCGATGTTCATGATTTCTACAAGGCCGCACCGGGCGGCGTGCGCACCACGCAGGCTTTCAGCCAGGCCAAAGCCTATGATGCGCTCGATATGGACCGCGAAAAGGGTGTGATCCGTTCCAAGGAACATGCGTTCAGCCAGGACGGGGGGCTTGCCGTGCTGTTCGGAAATCTGGCCGAACAGGGCTGTATTGTGAAAACGGCAGGTGTGGACGAGTCGATCCTGAAATTCTCAGGCCCCGCGCATGTATTCGAGAGCCAGGATGATGCGGTCAGCGGTATTTTGACCGGCAAGGTCAAGGCCGGTGAAGTGGTCATCATCCGTTATGAAGGCCCGCGCGGCGGGCCGGGAATGCAGGAGATGCTGTACCCGACAAGCTATCTGAAGTCGAAAGGTCTGGGCAAGGCCTGTGCATTGGTGACAGACGGGCGCTTCTCTGGCGGCACATCAGGCCTGTCCATCGGCCATGTCAGCCCAGAGGCCGAAGAAGGCGGGCTGATCGGGCTGGTCGAACAGGGCGATCTCGTCGAAATCGACATTCCGAACCGGACCATTCATCTGGCGGTTTCTGACGGTGTCATTGCCGCGCGCCGCGCGGCACAAGATGCGAAGGGCTGGGTTCCAGCGAAGCCGCGTCCGCGCAAAGTTACCACGGCCCTGCGCGCCTATGCTGCGCTGACCACCTCTGCGGCCATGGGGGCCGTGCGCAAATTGCCCGAAGGAATGTGACCCATGAGCCGCATCGTCTATGTGAATGGCGACTACCTGCCCGAAAGCGAAGCCAAGGTCTCGATCTTCGACCGGGGCTTTCTGATGGCCGATGGTGTCTATGAGGTTACGACCGTCATTGACGGCAAGCTGATCGACTTTGACGGGCATTTTACCCGTCTGGGGCGCAGCTTGCGCGAGTTGGACATTGCGAACCCGATGGACCGTGACGCCTGGCTGGAGGTGCATCGCCAGCTTGTCGCGCAAAACGGCGTTGATCAGGGGATGATCTATCTGCAGGTCACGCGTGGCGCGCCCGGTGATCGGGATTTCATCTTCCCTGATCCTGAAACGACCACGCCCACAGTGGTGCTGTTCACCCAGTCCAACCCTGCGCTGGTCGACAGCCCGAAGGCGAAAAAGGGCATCAAGGTCATCACCATTGATGACATCCGCTGGGGGCGGCGCGATATCAAGACAGTGCAACTGCTTTACCCAAGCATGGGCAAGATGATGGCCATCAAGCAAGGCGCGGATGATGCCTGGATGGTGCAGGATGGCGAAGTCACGGAAGGCACCTCGAACAACGCCTATATCATCAAGGATGGGCGCATCATCACCCGCGCGCTGTCGAATGACATCCTGCACGGGATCACCCGCGCGGCTGTGCTGCGTTTCGCGCAAGAGGCACAGATGCCGGTTGAGGAGCGCAGCTTCACCGTGGAGGAGGCCAAAGCGGCGGATGAGGCTTTTGTGACCTCGGCCAGCACCTTTGTCATGCCAGTTGTCGAGATCGATGGGGCGACACTTGGTGAAGGCAAGCCAGGCCCACTGGCGCTGCGGTTGCGCGAAATCTACATTGAGGAAAGTCGCAAGGCCGCGCTCTGACGCGGCCTTTATTCGTCGCCAGAATGCTACACTGGCAACCTGGTGACAGGTTCGTTGATTGTAATATTGACATCGTAGAACGAGCCGATGTCCTGAAGCACGACCATAACCTCACCGTTTTCGATGATGGATGTGGAGAATTCTTCTTGATCAATGACAACTTCGGGCGATGGATTGCTTCCGTTCAAGTTGACCGGCGTATAGACAAGCTGGTCGAATTGAAAAGGATTGAAGTCAGTGATCAGGGCAGGGCCAGCGCCTTCGGCGCCCACACCGTAGATTTGAAAGGTGTCCGCTCCAGGCCCGCCCGACAAGGTATCGCCCAGACCGCCAGACAGAATATCATTGCCGGCACCTCCGATAACTCGTGTCTCGCCTGTCCCATCGATTGTCTCGGAATCTCCGTCAACGCGCATGAAACCTGCACCGCTCAGGATGTTCTGAGCGCGGTTGTCGCTGGCAAGCAGGGTGTCACTTCCATTGCCTGCCACAGCCTCGACAAAACCCGATCCCGCGCTTCCATCGAACACGTCGTCCCCGTTGCCTAGAATGACACGGTCGATCTGCTCAAAGGTGGTCGCAGGCAGGCTGCCATCTGTGGGCTCGACCACGATGACATCCCCGCCCAACACCGTGACACTCATATCCTGCGTCAGTGCGCTGAGATCGAGCGTGTTGAATTCATCACCACCGACATAATTTCCGCCACCTTGAAACCCCTCTGTCAGCACAATAACCACGTCGCCATTATCTTCTTCCGTGACCGTCAACCCTGTGGGGAAGGGGCTTGGGGGGGCGGGCATGTCATCACCTTCGGGGAACACGAATTCGGCACCCACGATGTCGAGCGCGTCAAAATCTTCCACAAGGTCCTCAAGCGCTGCCTGCATATCGTCGCCGCCATAGCCGGAAAGCTGCACGACATTCACGCCATTCATCTGCACCATCAGTCCGTCGCCATCGGGCGCGGCAACACCGGTCAGGATCACAGGTTCATCGTCTGCGGGAACGAAAGCAGAGCCACGCAGGTCAAGAACCAGCCGATCTTCGTCAGGGTTGAAATCTGCGATCAGGGTCGGATCGACCGTCGCACCGCTGCGGTTCAGTAGCTCGCCATCCTCTGTGAAATCGACAGGCGCAATGATGAACGTATCTTCGCCATCACCGCCCCGCAGCAATGCACCGCCGCCAATGGACATGAGCGTGTCGTCACCAGAGCCGCCGCGCAGGGTGCTGTCGCCATCCGTGATCAGCGTGTCATCGCCAGACCATCCGCGTACAACCTCGCCGCCACCGCTGAAGATCAGGTCGTCACCCTGGGTGCCCATTACAAGCGGTGGACGCGATGGTTCTTATTGTGTTTCATCATCGACATCATCATCAGGGGACGTTGCGGTGTCATCACTGCTGGAGCTGCTAAAAACATCGCTGAGCGCCAGAAGTGCGCCAAGCCCAAGCAAAATAAGAAGAAGCGATCCATCCATAAAAATACCCCCCGGAACCAAATGGCTGGTTGTGCTCAAATCGATCACATCCAAGTGAAAAGAGTTAACAATCGCTACGTTCTTAATGGTCTTCTGTCCATAAAAAACGAGGTGTCCGTTTCAGGCAGGGAAAATTGATCCCAATTCGCCAACAATGCTTATCAAGGCCGGGTATTGTTTTGGTTTAAGCGTTAATTGCGCCTTGTCCTGTCTAAGGCACAGGATTGGATATGTGCTGTTTTTCTAGCCGAATCACACCGTATGCGCACTGTAATGCTGGCCCGATGATTGCTATTGCGTGCTCGATGGGGCCTGTGTCGTTTGAAGCGTAGCCCATAACGTGATCGGCTGATCTGCTGCCCGACCGCCCAAACAGCGTGTGTTCGCCAACGGATCATGCCGGTGCAGCAGGTGCTTTCAAGTGTCCCGCTTGCCTACGTTTTCGGCAAACGCTTGTGTAAAGCGCGCTTGGGTTTCCGGCCCCGCTTCGGTTTGGAATTTATCGCGCCATTCGGCATAGGGCATGCCATAAATCATCTCGCGCGCGGCGTCCTTGTCCATCTCGATCCCGCGGGCATTCGCCGCTTCCTGATACCAGCGCGACAGGCAGTTGCGGCAAAAGCCTGTCAGATTCATCATATCGATATTCTGCACATCCTTGCGCTTATCCAGATGTTCCAGCAGAGCGCGAAAGGCGGCAGCTTCCAGTTCGGTGCGGGTTTGCGAATCCATATTAGCGGTCCTCCGTGTCTGAAGCGCCACCCTGAGCGCGCCGTGTGCGCCCGTCAAGTCGTGGATGGCTTGCAACTTGCGCGGAAGATGATAGATGTTTGCGCTAACGGCTTCGGTTTCCGCAGCGCCTCGCGTAGACCATGCCAAAGCGTTGAGCATTGCGGCGCCGCGCCGCGCGAAAGGACCCTGCATGACTTCTCCATTGCGCCGTCACCGGATGATCAAGATTGTGGCCACGCTTGGCCCAGCCTCGTCCAGCTATGACATGATCCGCACCCTGTTCGAGTCCGGTGCTGATGTATTTCGCCTGAACATGAGCCATGGCAGCCATGACGAAATTGCGGCACGCCATGCCATCATTCGCCAGGTTGAAGCAGACCTTGGCCGCCCGATCTGCATTCTGGCTGATCTGCAGGGCCCGAAGCTGCGCGTGGGGACGTTTTCAGCAGATTCGTTTGAACTGGAAGAAGGCCAGCCCTTCCGTCTTGATCTTGACCCTGCCGAAGGCGACGCAACGCGCGTAAACCTTCCGCATCCCGAAATCTTCAAGGCGCTGGAGCCGGGGTCGCAATTGCTGGTCAATGATGGAAAAATCCGCCTGTCTGTAGATGACTGCGGCCCTGATTTTGCCAATTGCACTGTTCAAGTGGGCGGTACGATTTCCAATCGCAAGGGCGTCAATGTGCCCGATGTGGTTTTGCCACTGGCTGCATTGTCGGACAAGGACCGCAAGGATCTGGAATTCGTGTGCCGTCTGGGTGTTGATTGGTTGGCGCTGTCTTTCGTGCAACGCGCCTCGGACGTCACAGAAGCACGAGAGCTTGCGCAGGGGCGCGCGGCGATTCTGTCGAAGATCGAAAAGCCTGCCGCCGTGAAGGCCTTCGAGGAAATTCTGGCCGTGTCAGACGGGATCATGGTGGCGCGCGGCGATCTGGGTGTGGAACTACCGGTGCAGAATGTGCCGCCGATCCAGAAACGGCTTGTGCGGCGTGCGCGTGCGGCAGCAAAGCCTGTGATCGTTGCCACACAAATGCTGGAATCCATGATCGAAAGCCCTGTGCCGACCCGCGCCGAAGTGTCTGATGTGGCAACGGCCATCTATGAAGGGGCGGATGCAGTCATGTTGTCGGCAGAATCTGCTGCCGGTCAATACCCGGTTGAAGCCGTGACCACGATGAATAATGTCGCTATCGAGGTCGAGAACGACCCGACTTATATCGAGATCATCGACAGTTCGCGCAAGGTCAAGCACACCACCATCGCAGACGGGATCGTGGCCGCAGCCCGTGAACTGGCCGAAAAGACCGACATCGCGGCAATTTGTTGCTTCACCCAATCCGGCACGACCGCAAACCTGGTCGCGCGTGAACGTCCCCATGTGCCGATCATCGCCATCACGCCGATCTTGCCAGTTGCGCGGCGCATGTCGTTGGTCTGGGGCGTGCATTGTGAAACAGTCACGGGCGAGGTGGAGCGTTTCAAGAAAGCCGTCATCAACGCGGTGCGCGTGGCGCGCAAATATGAATTCGCCACGGAAACGGATCAGATTCTCGTCACGGCAGGGATTCCCTTTAACCAGCCGGGCACAACAAACATCTTGCGGGTCGCCCCCTGCGCAGAGCACTTGATTGTGCAAGGAGAGCCGGAATAGACTGACAGCCCAGATAAGCGTGGGTGCAGATGGATCATGAAACTGTCTTTTTGATGGGTGTCTATCTGCTCCCGCTGGGGTTTGTCAGCCTGATCAGCGCATGGGCTGGCAACCGCACCCCTTGGCTGGCTCTGGCTCTGGCCGTCCTTTCCGTCGCTTTCTTTGGCTATGTTTTCGCGACCCGCCCAGAGGGGCTGTTCAGCATCCGCGACATTCCTGATCTGACAATCGCGCTTGTCGTGCGCGTGATGGCCTTGTTTCAGTGAACAGGTCTTGCGGTGTGCGGGAATCTGCGCTAAGCGGCGCGCTCTAACCCATGCGTCCGGCCTCCGTGGCATGCCGAGGCGCATGAATGAACCTCCATCGAAAGGAGTTTGAAATGCCCAAGATGAAGACCAAATCGGGCGCGAAGAAGCGCTTTTCCATGACAGCCACTGGCAAGGTCAAGGCAGGTCAGGCCGGCAAG
>SKGU01000319.1 GCA_007117255.1 Natronohydrobacter sp.
GCATGGCCATGGCCTGCGCCAGAATAGTACCTTTCCACAATTCGGGCAGGTCTGTGTCAATACGGTCCAGCCAGCCACCTTCTATGTCAGTGTCATGCCAGCTTTCATACAGATAGAGCCTGATATCGGGTTGGTGTGTCCTTGCGAAAGCGGCCCATAGCCCCGCATGGCGGCCAGAGGCGTGCCAGCGGATAGCGTCTTTCAGATCGACCATTTCCGTCATGACAAGCGCATCATACTCTGCGCTTTCAAGCGCCTCATGAGCAGGACGATAAGCAGGCGGGGAGTTCATCTCGGCATAGCCATTGATCCGCAAGTCCGGGTCCCAATGCTCGCGCAGGCTGGTTCCCCAGCCTAGCTGGCTGTGATAGCTGGCCTCCTGAAACCCGGCAGCCTGTGCGAGTTGTTGCGTGAATGCCGGGATGTTTGGGCCGACGAGGCTATGGCCCAGATGATAGACCGCCATTCCCCGTTGCGGAGGTGGAAGCGGCGTCTGGTAGAGAACTGCACGTTCGTCAGGCGACAGTGCAGGCGGCGTCGCGGCCGATTGCCAAAACCACAGAGCCGCCGCGACAAAGCATAGGGCTACAACGGTGACGCTAGCGCTCATCCATCGTGCGGGCAATTTGATCGCGAGTTCTTTTAACAGTCGTGGCATCGTGTGAACATGTGTCTGGGTAGAAGGGAATGCACAGGGCTTTTGCGCAGGTTCTGGTCAATTTCATGAGATCACTTGTTGAACGCCTTAAGTTGGCGGCCTGCGCAACCTTAAGGCGGCCATGATCTCGATAGGCAATATGCGTATGCATTGGAGATAGCGCAGCGCTAGTCGGCGTGGGTCAAGCATCATGCGCCAGACCCATTCCAGCGCGAAGGTCCGCACAATTCTGGGCGCGCGGGTTTGACGACCCGCCAAGAAGTCCAGGCCCGCGCCAATTGATATAAAGCCCATCGCAGGTGCGCGGGCGCGTCCGAATGCGGCGAAGCGTTCTTGTTTCGGGGCACCCAATGCCACGAAACACAAACCCGCCCCAGAGCCAACGATTTCATCAAGCAGGTGCATGGCGGCGATGCCTGTCGGGTCAAATCCCATAGGTGGCGCAATCCGTATGGCAACGTCCAATCCGGGATGTCGTTTTTGCAATTCTGCTGCGGCGATTTCAAGCACCGCTGCATCGCTGCCAAAAAATGCAATCGGTATGTTCATTTGCGCCGCGAGTTTGGCCACAGGTTCGATCAGGTCAGAGCCGGGAATCAGCTCGACCGGGCGTTTCGCCAAATGCGAGAGCCACACAATCGGGTTGCCATCGGCAACAATCAGGTCGTGCTGCGCATAGGCTTTGCGAAATGCCTTGTCATTGCGTAGTTTCACAAGATGGTCGAGGTTTATCGTGGCAAGCGCAAAACCTCTGCGCGTTGAAAACCGCTTGCGCAACTCGGAATTCAGTGCATCCCAAGTCGGAACATTCACCACGATTTCCGTGTGCCCAAAGGCAAATTGCATTTCTTGCCCTTCTTGTGGTTCCACCGCAGTAGCTTCTGATTGCAACACGACTGACCTCTCACGCGCACGACCTGTGATGTTGGTTTCGTAATTCAACACAAAGGCAAGAATGAGGCCATCTGGCCTGAAAGATATGGCTTTTCACAACTATGTTCTTGCGGTTAATCTTGAACGTAATTTATTTTTGAACTTGTCGTTGGGAACCTGAACATGCGCCCAATACGCAGTAGTCTGATCTTTATTGCCTTTTCAATCTCAGCGCTTGGCACTGCACAGCCTCAAACACTGAATGACGGTTTCGCCGCGATGGAGCAAGGCGACTTCTTCACAGCGTTCTCGGCATTGCGCCAACTAGAACGCGCAGGTGATCCGCAGGCTACGCGCATGTTGAATGAAATTTTCTTGTCGCCCGGCTCACAGCCAACCGCTGTTGCGATGCCAGAGCGTAGCGCCCCCGTCCAGCCCGCCAACACGAATGTGCGTGCGCCGGTTCACTTTGCGCCGGAACGATCACTGCGACCGCAAGCGCGACTTCAAACTGTTGCGCTGGCGGTCCCACCCCGATCATCGACAGAGCCGATACGGCATGACCTGCCGCGCCCACTTGGGGATGCATCTTTCCGTGCCCTAGATGAACAACTGGCCGAAATCGGGCATTTGTTGTTTTTCGATCCTATCTTGTCTGGCAACAAGGATATTTCCTGTGCGGTTTGTCACCATCCGCGACTTGCTTCTGGCGATGGGGTTTCGCTTGGGCTTGGCACTGGCGCAAGTGGGCTGGGGCAGGACCGCCGACCAGATGGAGAGCGCGCCGCATCGCGCCGCATCCCGCGTAACGCGCCGCCTTTGTGGAACTTGGGGGCGCATGACATCCGAACGCTCTTTCACGATGGCCGCGTAGAGGGTGATCCAGACGACCCCAGCGCGCGCCTGACCCCGCATGGCCCGCTGGATTACATGGAACTCCACTCTTTACTGGCGGTCCAGGCCCTGTTTCCCGTGCTGTCACATGAAGAGATGGCGGGACGCCCTGGTGAGAATCCGGTCGCCGATGCTGTGCATGAACATCGTCTTCATGGCGATGATGGTGCGTGGGCGATTCTGGCAAAACGTGTTGATGCGATACCGGCCTACCGTGCAGCATTAGCTGCGTGGCGCGGGCAGGACAGACCAGTTCAGATGGAAGACATCGCAAACGCAATCGCCGCTTTCATTGAAGCAGAGTTTCGGGCTGATCAGACGCCGTTCGATCAGTATTTGCGTGAAGTCGCCGCGATATCATCCCAGGCAGGCGAGGGAATGCGTTTGTTCTATGGCAAGGCAAATTGCGCATCGTGCCACTCTGGCACACTGCTGAGCGATCAGAACTTCCATGCGATGGGACAGCCCCCGATTGGTCCGGGCAAGGAAAAGGTCGATGATGGATACACGCGCGATATCGGTCGCGCGGCAGTGACCCTGGACGAAGCCGATAATTTTGCATTCCGAACCCCGATGCTGCGCAATGTCATGCAGTCTGGGCCATGGGGGCATGCCGGTGCGTTTTCGGACATTCGCGCCTTTCTTCGACACCATCTCGATCCTGTTGCCGGATTGGTCACTTATGAACCACAGGCGATCTTGCCCGCGCTCGAAACCGAAAATGATGACTATGCCGCCGCGCAGAATGCTAAACTGTTGGCATATATTTCACGCGCTGCTGCCCGATCCATGGCGCAGCGCCCGCTTGTAGTGTTGCAGGATGATGAAATCGACCTGTTGGTTGCATTCCTGGAGGCGCTGACTGACCCAATCGCTCTTGAAGGCAAACGAGGTATCCCCGCTGCCGTCCCGAGTGGCCTGCCTATTGAACGCTGACAACCCGACATTTACGCGTTCCTAACCAATGCATCCCGCAGTTAGTTAAACTGCGGGATGCTGTAGTGCGCGCACACCGATTTCACCTTCTTCGCGTGCCTTGATTGCCATGACTGCCGCATGACTGCCGGCCGCTGTGGTATAATAGGGGATTTTGTCATAAAGTGCGACCGAGCGGATTTCGCGGCTGTCTTCGATAGCCTGCGCGCCTTCGGTTGTATTGAGTACCATGACAATTTCGCCTGACTTTAGCGCATCGACGATGTTGGGGCGGCCTTCATAGACCTTATTGATCACTTCGCAGGCGACGCCTTGTGTCTGCAGCCAGTCGGATGTGCCGCGCGTGGCAACGATCTCGAAGCCAAGATCAGTCAGCGTTTGCGCAGCCTCGACCATCAGCGGTCCCTTGTCGTAATCCTTGATCGACAAGAACACCTTGCCGCCTTCTGGCAATGTCACACCTGCCCCAAGCTGTGCTTTGTAGAATGCGCGCGCGAAGTTGCGTGCCCACCCCATGACTTCGCCAGTGGAACGCATTTCCGGCCCCAGAAGTGTGTCGACACCAGGGAACCGTGCGAAGGGCAGAACGGCCTCTTTGACCGAGAACCACGGCGTTTGCGGGTCGGCCAACGTCATGGGGTCGCCTAATGGCATCGGCTCTGTTGGCGCGACATCAGGTGTGATGGGCGCGCGCAGCGGGAAATTCGAAAGTTTCTCGCCCGCCATCAGCCGCGCGGCGATGGATGCAATCGCGCTGTCAGTGGCCTTGGCCACGAAAGGCACTGTACGCGAGGCACGCGGGTTGACCTCGAGCACATAAATCTCGCCATCTTTGATGGCGAATTGCACGTTCATCAATCCCACCACGTTCAGCCCGCGCGCCATTGCTTCGGTCTGTGTGCGCAATTCGGCAATCGTTGCAGCATCCAGCGAATAAGGGGGTAATGAGCAGGCGCTGTCACCGGAATGGACGCCCGCTTCCTCGATATGCTGCATGATACCTGCGACATGGACATTCTCACCGTCGCACAGCGCATCCACATCAACCTCGACTGCGCCTACGAGATAGCTGTCCAGCAGCACCGGGTTCTTGCCAGAAACGACCACGGCTTCGCGGATATAGCGTTCCAGATGGGCATCATCGCGAACGATTTCCATAGCGCGCCCACCCAGCACATACGACGGGCGGATCACCAGGGGGTAGCCCACTTTCGCTGCAATCTCAAAAGCTTGGTCGCGCGAGGAGGCAATTCCGTTGATCGGCTGGCGCAGGCCCAGATCGTTCAGCAGTGCCTGAAAACGCTCGCGGTCTTCGGCAAGGTCAATCGCATCTGGCGAAGTCCCAAGGATAGGGATACCTTCATCCTGCAGCGCATTGGCCAGCTTCAGCGGTGTCTGCCCACCGAATTGCACGATCACCCCATGCAACGTGCCGTTTTCCTGCTCAACACGCAGTATTTCAAGCACATGCTCAAGTGTCAGCGGCTCGAAATACAGACGGTCGGAGGTGTCGTAATCGGTCGAGACAGTCTCTGGGTTGCAGTTGATCATGATTGTCTCATAACCAACATCGGTCAGCGCGAAGCAGGCGTGGCAGCAGCAGTAATCGAATTCGATCCCCTGCCCGATCCGGTTGGGACCACCGCCCAGAATGACAACTTTCTTGCGGTCGGATGGGCGTGCCTCGCATTCCGCCTCGCCCATCACGGGCGACTCGTAAGTCGAATACATGTAAGGGGTCTGCGCCTCGAATTCCGCAGCGCATGTGTCTATGCGTTTGAATACGGCATTCACGCCAAGATTACGGCGCGCGCGACGGACCTGATCTTCGTCGCGCCCCGTCAATGTGGCCAGCCGTGCATCGGTGAAGCCAAGCATTTTCAATTTGCGCAGATCATCGGGATTGACTGGCAGACCGTCGCGCCGGATTTCGGCTTCAGCATCAATAATTTCACGAATACGCGCCAGAAACCACGGATCAAACGCCGTTGCCGCTTGAATTTCATCATCTGACAAACCTTCGCGCATGGCCTGTGCGATCAGGCGTAGCCGGTCTGGGGTCTGAGCGCTGATCGCCTTGATGACGGCAGCCTTATCGGGGGCGCCGGGAATGGCGATCTCGTCAAAGCCTGTCAGCCCGGTTTCCATCGAAGCCAGCGCTTTTTGCATGGATTCGTGGAACGTGCGGCCAATTGCCATCGCCTCGCCCACTGATTTCATCGCTGTGGTCAGTTCGGGCTTTGAGCCTGGGAATTTTTCGAATGCGAAACGGGGTATCTTGGTCACAACATAGTCGATCGTCGGCTCGAAAGAGGCGGGCGTGACTTTGGTGATGTCGTTGTCCAACTCGTCCAGCGTATAGCCCACAGCGAGCTTGGCCGCGATCTTGGCAATCGGAAAGCCGGTCGCCTTGGACGCTAGCGCGGATGAGCGCGACACGCGCGGGTTCATTTCGATCACCACCATGCGCCCGTCAGCTGGGTTGATCGCCCATTGCACGTTCGATCCGCCGGTTTCTACACCGATTTCGCGCAGAACGGCAATCGAGCCATTGCGCATGATCTGATATTCCTTGTCGGTCAGGGTCAGCGCGGGGGCAACGGTAATCGAATCGCCCGTATGTACGCCCATCGGGTCCACGTTCTCGATGGCGCAGACGATGATCGCATTGTCCGCGCGGTCGCGGACAACTTCCATCTCGTATTCTTTCCACCCCAGAAGCGACTCATCGACCAATATCTGCGCGACAGGCGATGCGTCGAGGCCAGAGCGGCAGATACGTTCATAGTCGTCGCGATTGTAGGCCACGCCACCGCCGGTCCCGCCCAGCGTAAATGCAGGACGAATGATCGCAGGCAGCCCGACAAATTCTATGGCGTCCATCGCGGCGGAAACACCCCGGTTGATGTCATAACGACCATCTTCCATTTTTGGCGCGGCGATGATCGTGGCCTTGGGGTTCTCCAGTCCGATCCGGTCCATGGCTTCGCGGAACAGCTTGCGATCTTCAGCCATTTCAATGGCTTCACGGTTAGCACCGATCAGTTCGACGCCGAATTTTTCCAGCACTCCCATATCGGCCAGGGCAAGCGAGGTGTTCAGACCGGTTTGTCCGCCCATCGTGGGCAAAAGCGCGTCAGGGCGTTCTTTCTCGATGATCTTTGCCACGATTTCTGGCGTGATCGGTTCGATATATGTCGCATCGGCCAGGCCAGGGTCAGTCATGATGGTCGCGGGATTAGAATTGACCAGGATCACCCGGTATCCTTCTTCGCGCAGTGCCTTACAGGCCTGAGCGCCTGAATAATCGAATTCACAGGCCTGCCCGATGACGATGGGACCGGCCCCGATGATCATTATAGACTGGATATCGGTTCTTTTCGGCATGACGGACCTCTGTATTGACCTGCGCGCGCCTTCGCACGGGTACCTCTAAGCACCCGCGCAAATTGGGCGCGTTATAGTCGAGCACTAGCCCGACGCAAGGGCTGATCCAGCCAATGACATATGGATTGCGCAACCTTAAATTGTTTCTTTACCTAGTTTGGCGTAATCTGAGATACGCAGCCTGTGTATCACGAGTATCGATCAACCATCCGTTGGGTCGCGCCGGATAGGAAAGGACAGGGCAGCAGGTCGCATGCCCGAGCTTGGGAAGATAAGGTGCAGTCACAACCGTACTCGCGACAGACCACCAATGAACAGCGGCAGACTGATGTACAGGTGTTAGTCGTCAAGCTGATCAATCGGTTGCTGTCGGTCAGGGTCAGCGATGTCGACGCAGCGATTACAGATTGCTTGCGCCAACTGGGCCAGTTTGCTGGCCGTGACCGTGCGTATGTTTTTGTTCAGCGCGATGTCTATGTTGATAACACGCATGAATGGTGCGCGTCTGGTATTGCCCCTATGATCGAACAGCTGCAGGGGCTTGCTGTGGAAGACTATCGCGCGCTTCTTGATCCGTTGATTGCCAATCAGAAACTGCTTCTGCCTGACATCCGGGAATTGCCGCCAGGTAGTGCAGAATACGAGTTGCTGGCGGCTCAGAACATACGGTCACTTCTGCTGGTACCGATGATTGATGATGGGCAGTTTTTCGGATTTGTCGGTTTCGACAGTGTATCTCGTCGTGGGGATTTCCTGCCCGGCGATATCTATCTTCTGAAGGCTTTTGCTGATGTGGTGCGTGCTGTGCTGGTCAGACGGACAGCAACCAAGGCCATGCATGCGGCACAGGAAGAGCTTGCGCGCGAACGTGCCTTCCTGCAGGGCATAGTCAGCACGAATGCTTCTGGCTTTCTGGTATTTGATGAAGCTGGGATCATAATTTACGCCAATGATGCGGCTGAGGATATCCTTGGCGTGCCTCTTGATGAATTGCTCGGCCAGCCCTTTGATAGTCCGAATTGGCGCGTTACCGATTTGCAGGGCGGGCGGATTGAGAGTGCACAGGAACCGTTTGCGCGTGTCCGGCGCACTGGCGCACTTGTCAGCAACCACAGAATCGCGCTGCATTGCGATGACGGTATGCGCTATGTGTCGATTAACGCGGCACCCATCGCTGCGACGGCTCCGGGCAAGCACAGGGTCGTTTATGCTGTGAACGAGGTGACTGCGCTGGTCGAGGCGGAGCAAGCCCGCGAAGCAGCCTTGGCGGCTGCGTTTCGGGCGAATGAAGTGAAAACAAACTTTCTGGCCAATATGAGCCATGAAATCCGTACACCACTCAACGGGATATTGGGAATTAGCAACATTCTTGCGGAAAGCCTATCGGATGATGGGCAGAAGCAGATGATTCAGGTGCTGCAAGATTCCGGCAATCTGTTGATGAGCATCATCAATGATTTGCTGGATATGACCAAGATCGAGGCAGATGCGCTGGATCTGGAGCATATTCCGTTTGGGTTGGATGCGCTTGTACGTCGTATCGAAGAGGTTCACACGTTTCGTGCCTCTGACAAAGGTCTGTCATTTTCGGTTTA
>SKGU01000297.1 GCA_007117255.1 Natronohydrobacter sp.
TAATGTCCATTTCCGACACAAAACACACCCTTCTTTGCGAGGAGGCCAGCATCACCTCAAAACCTTAAGAAACTCTCTGCAGAGCCCCAGTGCGTTTTTGAAATTTGAGGAGCGGTGGAAAGGCACTGTTAAGAAGAGGCTGGTATCACGACTTTCGGGTTTAGGCAGCGCGACCTTGTGGAAAGGTTCCGTCAGCCTTTGGGGGAATCGCCAACCCAAGGGACAGTTCGAAAGGGAAGTTATGGTTTCCATTATCTCCATGCCAGAGATCGTTGACGCCACAAGCGCGACAAAACTTGCGAAGCAGCTTCTTGAACTGCGCAATTGCGATGTGATGCTCGACGCACAAGGCATTACGCGTTTCTCGGCATTCGGGCTTGAGGTTCTGATCGCCGCTTCACGACAATGGCAGGCTGACGGGCAGGTCTTCGATGTCGCCAACTGGTCAGATGAGGCGCTTATCGCGCTGCAAGCGCTTGGTGTCGAGCCAGCAGATTTTCTGGCGGAGATCTGAGATGTCGATACGTATTCTGGCTGTCGATGATTCCTCTACGATCCGGGGTCTTGTATCGCGCGCTTTGAAGCAGGCGGGCTTCGAGGTTTATCTGGCTTGCGATGGTGTTGAGGGCGTTGGAACACTACCCGATGCCGATCCTCATCTGATCATAACAGATATCAATATGCCGAAAATGGATGGGTTCGGATTGATCGAAAGCGTTCGGGCAAGCGCAGAATACCGATCTGTTCCGATTCTTGTGCTCACAACCGAAAGCGGTACCGAGCTTAAAGCGAGAGCGCGAAAATGCGGCGCAACTGGCTGGATCGTCAAACCCTTCGAAGATGATCGTTTGATCGCGGTCATCGACAAGGTTCTGGGAAGGTAGGTCACCATGTCAGATATGGATGAATTTCTGGAGATGTTCTTCGCAGAGTGTGATGAACTTCTCGAAGGCGTCGCCACTGGACTGCGCCAGATGGACAGTTCGGAATATGAAAAAGAAACGGTTCATGCCGTCTTTCGGGCGGTTCACTCTGTAAAGGGCGGCGCTGCAGCATTCGGCCTGTCTGATCTTGTGTCCTTTGCGCATAAATTCGAGACAGTGCTTGACCTTGTAAGGTCTGATGCGCTTGATCCTGATCCCCGGTTGATGGCTGTGCTGCACAGGTCGTCGGATTGCCTTGCGGATCTTGTCGAGGCAGCGCGCAAATCAATCGACCCTGACCATGCCCGGCGCGAGGAGCTTCTTGGTGAGCTTGAAAAGCTGATTGGTGTCAAGGACGAGAATGAGAATGATGATGATGTCGAGTTTGAGCCGATCTCCATCGACCTCATGAGTTTCGACGCGCCTGAAGTGCCAGAAAGCTACCGTATCTTTTTTGAACCCAATGCTGATCTCTATCGGTCTGGGAACGACCCTGTCGCAATCATCCGGGCGCTGGACAAGCTTGGAGAGACAGATATCACGATTGATACAGCACGAGTTCCCGTGCTGTCTGAGTGGGATGACAGCACGCCTGTCTTGGGTTGGACAGTTCTTCTCAGGACGACGGCGTCAACAGCGGCCATCGAAGATGTCTTTGAATTTGTTGAAGACTGTTGCAAGCTTGAAATCACTGCACTGGTCGCAGAACAAGGCGACGAAGGGGACGGGACTGCGCAAACTTCGAGCGAAGATTTTCCCACGGTTGACGTAACTGCGCAACAGGTGCAAGAAACGACGGACGATCAGGCCGAGACGGTCTCTACCAAGGCCGCATTCTCGCCATTAGCTCCGACATCTGCAAATGCAGGGTCGGAAGGGCGGGCGGTCAAGTCTTCCGAGACATCATCATCCGCAACAATCCGGGTCAGCCTTGATCGGGTTGACAAGCTCATGAACATGATCGGCGAGCTGGTGATCAAGGAGGCCATGCTTTCACAGGTCATTCAAACGGCCGGGTTCGCCGAGGACCCCGAGGTCAAGGGGGGTCTTGAATCTCTTAGGCAGCTCGCCGGTGACATTCAGGAAAGTGTGATGGCGATTCGGGCGCAACCACTCAAGCAGGTGTTTCAGCGCATGCATCGCATCCTCCGAGAAGCAGCGGAGGCAACTGGAAAGCAGGTTCGCCTGGTCACAAGCGGGGAACAAACCGAGGTCGACAAGACGATGATCGAGCGGCTGATAGATCCCTTGACGCATATGATCCGGAATTCGGTCGATCACGGTCTTGAGGACGCCATCACGCGCAAACGCAACGGAAAACCGCAAGAAGGCACTGTGACCCTGTCTGCTGCGCACAAGTCCGGGCGGGTGCAGATAGAAGTGTCCGATAATGGTTGCGGAATAAACCGGGCGCGTGTCCGACAGATCGCTGAAGAGAAAGGCCTTATTGCGCCCGGAGCAACCCTCAGCCCGGCAGAGATCGACTCACTGCTTTTCCTGCCTGGGTTCTCTTCGAAATCTGAAGTTTCTGCACTTTCCGGACGTGGTGTTGGGCTTGATGTGGTGCGTCGTGAGATAATGGCGCTCGGTGGGCGCGTCATGATTTCGTCCAGCGAAGGGAAAGGAACAACTTTCACCATAACATTGCCCCTTACCCTTGCGGTGCTCGAAGGTATGCTGATCCAGCTCAACAATCAGACGATGGTGTTGCCAATCACAGCGGTGCAAGAGACGCTTCGGCCAGAGCAATCGTCCCTGCATGGAATCGGTCGCTCTGGACGCACACTGTCAAACAGAGACGAACTTATCCCGATTATCGATCTGGGGTGTATTTTCGGCTTCCGAGAGAAGCCAAGTGCCTCTGATGAAGGTGTTTTGATCGTGGTTGAAACCGATGGTCATAAACGCGCTGCTTTTCAGGTCGACGCAATCTTTGATCAGCGACAAGTGGTTATCAAAAGCCTCGAAGAAAACTATGGGCGCGTCCCTGGCGTATCGGCGGCGACGATCCTTGGAGACGGCAAGATCGCATTGATCATCGATCCGGAAGAAATTGTGCTGTCTTCTCACTCTGATCAGGGCCCGGAGCAAATGGCCCTCACAGCAAACGGATAAACCATGCTAGATACATTGTCGCACAACACTATCGGCAAACAGGATGCAATCGCCTTCAAGCTGGCCGATCAGGATTTTTGCATCTCCATAGGCTGTGTTCGGGAGATACGCGGTTGGGCACCGACCACAGTGTTGCCGCATGCGCCAGAATATGTGCGCGGCGTGATCAATTTGCGTGGGTCTGTTGTCACGGTCGTCGATCTTTCGGCGCGCCTCGGGTTTGGGACATCAGAACCAACAGAGCGCCACGTCGTCATCATCGCGATGCATGAGGGGCGTGTTGTAGGGCTGCTTGCTGATCTGGTTTCTGACATCGTGACAATCAGCGATGACAACATCCAGCCGGTACCCGACATCGCGTCGGACCCTGCACGCGAATTCATCTCTGGCATGATAACCTTCGAAGATGGGCGGATCCTGCGGAAAATTGACTTGGAACGGCTATTGCCGACCTCTCCCTCTATGCCGAGTTGAGAAAACAGATGATTGATAATGCTCCTCAAATGAATGCAGCACAATTTTCACAGCTCGCCCGCATCGTACATGAGGAAAGTGGTATCTCTTTGCCAGAGACCAAGCGTGGATTGCTTGCTGCAAGAATAAGTCGGCGCCTGCGCATCTTGAAGATGGATGATTTCTCTGCCTATTGCGGACTCTTGAGTAGTGCGCAGGGCGTGGATGAACGCCGTAATCTTATTACGGCGATCACAACCAATGTGACGGCGTTCTTTCGCGAGTCCCATCATTTTGATTTCATGACCCGCGAAATTCTGCCCGGTCTGATCGCGCAAGCGAAGAATGGTGGCAGAGTACGCATATGGTCGGCAGCTTGTTCGTCGGGTGAGGAAGCGTACTCTATTGCGATGAGTGTTCTGGACGTTTTTCCAGATGTCGCGAGGTATGATTTCCTTATCCTTGCGTCTGACATTGACCCGTTGATGATCCAGAAGGCAAATGATGGATGCTACTCGGACCATGATTTAAGAGGTTTTGAGCCAGCGAAACGGGATCAGTATTTCGCGCGCTCAGAAAACGGATTTGAGGTCCGCGCGCATGTACGGAAAATTCTGCGCTTCGCTGAGCTTAATCTGCATGGAGAATGGCCGTTCCGTGGACGCTTTGATGTGATCTTTTGCCGAAATGTCGTGATCTATTTCGACACTCCTCTGCGACAGAAACTCTGGTCAAAGTTTGCCGAGCGCCTGAATCAAACCGGACATCTATTGATCGGGCATTCCGAAAGAATCGATGGCCCGGCTGCAAATTCCTTTCGACTGGTCGGGCCAACTACTTATCAGCTGTCGAAAAGTCTCGCTCCAACACAATAAAGGACAAACTTCATGCCACTCAAATCCCAGCTACATATCATGGTCGTAGACGACATGAGTGTGAGCCGTGGTCTTATCGAACAGGCGCTCGATTGGGCGGGCCTTCGAAATGTACAATATGAAGCGAATGGTGAAGTAGCTCTTCGCAGGCTTGTCGCATCCCCCGTGCATCTGGTTATTTCAGATTACAACATGCCAGGCATGGACGGGCTACAATTGTTGCAGGGTTTGCGCACAAACAAGACAACGCATCGGATCGGCTTTATCTTGATTACAGGGACGGCCAATCGCGATTTGATCGAGCGCGGGAAAGCTGCAGGAATGAACAATTTCATTGCAAAACCATTCACCAAGGAAGGTCTGCTGCGTTGCATTGAGTCCGTCACAGGCAGATTGCAATGATGGCACATCTACAGGCCCGAGCGGAGCAGGACCAGCCGTCAGAGCAGCCGCTGGTGATCTCCATGCAAAGGATTGTCAACGAACTGGGGTTCATGGTTGATCATGCCGTTTTGCTGGATCAGCAGATCGGACAGTTCACGATGCAGAGCGCGCCACTTGATCCGCGTGCGCTGCAAGGGGCGGACAAATTGCGGCAGGAACTGGAGGGTCTACAAGAGTTCATTCGGCGATTAATGGAAACACTTGGACCTGACGGTCTATGCTCGCCGGATATAGCCGCGGATACCCTCAAAGTCCGTGCGCAGGCATTGCGGTTGCGCGGCTTGCCACCTGAAGCCCAGTCCGATGACCTATGGTAATGCCCAGACCACCACAGATTACAATGGTGCAACCACAGCCCGCTGTGTCGATAATCTGGACTGCTCGGCAGAACTCAATCTTGTCCACTCAAGATCGTCTGGGCGCTTTTTTGTAGCGCCATAGGCGGTAGTCTGGCTGTATGCTGAACAGCCACAGATTCTGTCGTGCGGTCATTCATCATCTGCTATGGTGAATTACTGATCAGGACTTTTGTGGAGTTTCGGGTTCTGGGGTCTGCTATAGCAGTGCTGCGTGGCTTCCTGTTGCTTATCCTACCAGTATGGTGGTTTTGCAGCATCTTCTCGATAGGGCTGCCGGGCGCTTGACCAAGCGTATGCGCTAGAGACATTTCAGCGGGGGCAGGCGGAGCCCAATGCCCACGCTTGTTCAGCGCTTGTCGCGAACTTCCATCAACTGGAGGCGAGTAGGAGAATCGAACTCCTGTACACGGATTTGCAATCCGCTGCGTAACCACTCCGCCAACTCGCCGTCTGAGCGCCTGATTAGACTTCGGGCTTTGGCCCGTCAAGGCCGCATCATCACCATAGGCCCGATATTGCGTCCCGCAAGAATATGCACATGCAGATGTGGCACTTCCTGAACCCCGTCATGCCCTGCATTCGCGATCATTCGGTAGCCGTTGCCATCATCTCCGGGCGCCACACCGAGTTCTGCGCAGATGGTGCCAATGCTGCGCGTGTAGTCCAGAATCTCAGCGTCAGAAGCAGCGCGCGCGAAATGATCGTAGCAGACATAGGGGCCTTTCGGGATCACCAACACATGATGCGGTGCTTTCGGCGCGATATCGCTAAATGCAAGCGTGTGCTGTGTCTCGTAAACTTTCTGACAGGGAATCTCACCGCGTAGGATTTTCGCAAAGATGTTCTGGTCGTCATAGTCATATTGCATGGGTTTACTCCGCGTCATTGGCCCAGCCGGAAACCGCCTTGACCTCAAGAAAATCTTCGATCCCCCAGACACCGCCTTCGCGACCATTCCCGGATTGTTTCATGCCGCCAAAGGGGGCGCCTGCGCCGCGTGATTTGCCGTTCATTTCAATCATGCCCGCGCGCAAGCGCCGCGCCAGGCGGTTGCGACGTGCCCCGTCCTGACTTTGCACATAATTCGTCAGCCCGTAGACCGTGTCGTTGGCGATGCGTATAGCCTCTTCTTCCGTATCGAATGGCAGGATCGACAGAACGGGCCCGAAGATTTCCTCGCGCGCGATGGTCATATCATTGGTCACATCAGCGAAAACTGTGGGGCGGACAAAATAGCCGCGATTGACACCCTCTGGACGACCGAGGCCGCCGGCAACAAGATTTGCACCTTCATCCATGCCCTTTTGGATCAGGTCCTGGATCTTGTCGAATTGCATCTGGCTGACCACCGGCCCAATATGCCGACCACTCTCGTGCGCGGGACCAACGCTTGTGCCTTCGGCCAATTCGCGGGCTTGCTCGACAGTTTGATCATATACAGCGCGTTCGACCAGCATACGCGTCGGAGCGTTGCAGGACTGGCCAGTGTTCTGGAAGCAATGTGCCACGCCACGCTTGACCGCTTTTTCATCGGCATCGGCGAAAATGATATTCGCACCTTTCCCGCCCAGTTCCAGATGCACGCGTTTGAGTGTTTCGGCAGCATTCTTCGAGATGGCGATGCCTGCGCGGGTGGAGCCTGTGAAACTGACCATGTCTACATCAGGATGACCGGAAAGCTGTGTGCCAACTCCCGGACCATCACCATTGACCATGTTGTACACGCCATGTGGTGTGCCCGCTTCATGCAGGATTTCGGACCAGATGGCCGATGACAAGGGCGCAATCTCGGAAGGCTTGAGCACCATGGTGCAACCGGCCAAAAGGGCAGGGATGACCTTCAGCGTCACTTGGTTCATTGGCCAGTTCCACGGTGTGATCAGCGCGCAGACGCCGACGGCTTCACGGATGATCCGGTCGTCGGGGGCGTGTTCACCCAAGGGGCTTATGAACTCGATCTGTTCAAACGCCTTGATGAAATTGCTGATATGCCATGTACCAGCGCCGACCTGACTGCTGCGCGCCAGATCAATCGGGGCGCCCATTTCCAGGCTGATCGCCTGTGCCATGTCCTCTGCACGCGCCTTGTAGAGATCGAGCACCCTCTCGACCAGCGCCAGGCGTTCGCGTGGGTCGGTGTGCATCCAGTCAGGCAAGGCCGCCTTCGCAGCGGCCACAGCCATGTCCGTGTCTGCAACACCGCCCAGCGAGATCACGGCACATGGCTCTTCGGTGGATGGGTTGATGACCTGTAGGTCTTGGCCTGCAACCGGATCGCACCAAGTGCCATTGATATAGAATTGCCGCTTGTCCAGCATGGTCATTCTCCCTGTTCACTTGTGCAATATCTGGCACTCACGGGCCGCTTGCGCAAGGGGCAGGAGCTTAGCGCAGCGAGATCACCTTGCTGTCGATTGCCAGCATATAGCCTTGTCGTGCGATGTTCTTGACCAGCACTTCCGAAATCAACTGGTTGCCCAGAGTGTCGCGCAAGCGTTTTATCCGTGTCGCCCCTGCGGCCTCGTCGCAATCGGCTTCCATGCGTCCTGATATCACGGCTTCAATCGCTGCGCCTGTCAGCACTTCGTCATCGATCCGAGCTTCGGCCAGAACGGCCAATGTTTCCACCGCTGCCGGGGTCAGCTTGAACTCCATGTCATTGATCGCCACTGAATTGGTGGCGCGGTCGATCACAAGCTGTGACACCTGTAATCCCTGCTTTTCCACCATAGCCATGCGTCGGTTCAGCGTGATCAGGATGACAATCACTACGAAAGATGTGACCAACAGTCCGGTCGCAAAAACCAGCAACACAAAGATCACGATCCGGTAAGACACAAGCGTTTCCGAAAACGCCGTGCCCGATTGCGCCAGAATTTCCAGAAGTTTTATTTCGGCCTGCGAGGTCAGGTCCGAATTCTCGATGAAAACCCGTTCGACCCGTGCATTGAAAGCCCCGGCATCTGGCAGGTTGATGAAGAGCAGAATTGCGGTCAGTGACAGCACCATCACAATTGCGGCAATGCCCCAGATGACGGCGCGGCTGCCCAACCGGAACAGGTCGCTAGCGGCGATGGATGACCCCGGCATTGGCACTCCTGCGCTGGAATTCACTTGCGTCAAAGATGGATTCAATTTGCAAA
>SKGU01000123.1 GCA_007117255.1 Natronohydrobacter sp.
CATCCTGTTCCATCAGGGCCTCAAGCTGAGATGTCAGATGCGCAATCCGCCCCGGCCCATTCAACCCCAGTTCCGCGGCCAGCGCGCCATAGCTTGCGCAGCGGCGCTCTTGCGCCAGCCGTTCCAGCGCTGCACATAGCGCCTGCATGGATCACGCCTCTGCGCTGCCTGGCTCGTCGCTATCTGCGTCAGGCTCGCCTGTCTCTGCGATGCGCGCAACCGAGACGACCATTTCGCCAGCACCTGTGTTGAAGACTTTTACCCCGCCGCCCGTCCGGCGCAGGAAGCGAATACCTTCGACCGGCACCCGGATCGACTGCCCCTTGGATGTGGCCAGCATGACCTGATCATTCATATCAACCGGGAAAAGTGCGACCAGTGCACCGCCGCGCATGGCCTTGTCGGTCGCACCCACACCCTGCCCGCCCCGCGTGGTGATGCGGTAATCATGGCTGGAGGTCAGCTTGCCCAGACCGCCCGCCGTGATCGTCAGCAGCACATCTTCGGCGGCGGACATTTCAGCGTAACGCTCTGGTGAAAGTTGGCCGGCTTCTACAGTTTCATCATTGTCATCCGTGTCATCATCGGTCACGCCAGCAATCAGACGTCGCTGACGTATGAAGGCTTCGCGCTCTTCCGGCGTGGTTTCAAAATGGCGAATCACGGCCATCGACACGACGCTGTCATCGGTCCCAAGACGCACACCGCGCACCCCCGTCGAATCGCGCCCTTTGAAGACACGCACATCCGTGCTGCGGAAGCGGATCGCACGGCCAGAGGATGTGACCAGCATCACATCGTCATTTTCGTCGCAGATCCGCGCATTCACCAGCGTCACGCCTTCCGGCAGCTTCATCGCGATCTTGCCATTGCGCATGACATTGGTGAAATCCGACAGTGCATTGCGCCGCACATCGCCCGCAGATGTCGCGAATACGATTTGCAGGTTTTCCCACTCTTCCTCTGGCCGTTCGACGGGCATGATCGCGGCTATGCTGACCCCCATCGCAATCGGAAGAATATTCACCATCGCCTTGCCGCGCGCATTGCGCCCCGCCAATGGCAGACGCCAGGTCTTGAGCTTGTAGACCATGCCATCGGTGGTGAAGAACAGAAGCTGCGTATGTGTGTTGGCCACGAACAGGGTGGTGACGACATCATCATCCTTGGTTGCCATGCCCGACAGACCCTTGCCGCCACGTCGCTGCGCGCGGAAATCAGCCAGAGGCGTGCGCTTGATATAACCGCCCGACGTGATGGTAACGACCATGTCCTCGCGCTCGATCAGGTCTTCATCATCCATATCGCCGGCCCAATCGACGATCTCGGTCCGACGCGGCACGGCGAATTGTTCGCGCACTTCGCTGAGTTCGGTGCTGATAATTTCCATCACCCGCGCACGCGAGCGCAGGATTTCGAGATAATCCTTGATCTTGGCGGCAAGCGATTCCAGCTCATCCGTGACTTCCTTCACGCCCATCGCCGTCAGGCGCTGCAGACGCAACTCAAGGATCGCCCGCGCCTGCACTTCTGACAGGTTATAGGTGCCGTCCTCATTCATCGTATGGCTGGGATCGTCGATCAGACGAATATAGGGCGCGATATCATGCGCGGGCCAGCGCCGGGTCATCAGCTTTTCGCGCGCTTCTGCCGGATCGGCCGAGGCACGGATCGTGGCGACCACTTCATCCACATTCGACACGGCCACAGCCAGACCGCACAGCACATGGCTGCGCTCGCGCGCCTTGTTCAGCTCAAAGGCCGTGCGGCGTGTGACGACTTCTTCGCGGAAACTGACAAAGGCCGTCAGGAAATCGCGCAGGGTCAGTTGCTCTGGCCGCCCCCCGTTCAGTGCCAGCATGTTGCAGCCAAAGCTGGTCTGCATCGGTGTGAAACGGAACAACTGGTTCAGCACCACATCAGGCGTCGCATCGCGCTTCAACTCGACCACCACGCGCACGCCCACACGGTCGGATTCGTCCGCGACAGAGGAAATCCCCTCGATCCGTTTTTCACGCACCGCATCGGCGATCTTTTCCACCATGGTCGATTTATTCACCTGATAGGGAATTTCATCGACGATGATGGCAAAACGGTCCTTGCGGATTTCCTCGATATGGGTCTTTGCCCGGATCACGACGGAACCACGCCCTTCCAGATAGGCCTTGCGCGCACCCGAACGGCCCAGAATGATCCCGCCCGTGGGAAAATCGGGCGCAGGCACATAGTCCATCAGTTCGGAACTGGTCAGGTCGGGATTCTCGATCAGTGCCAATGTCGCATCGACCACTTCGCCCAGATTGTGCGGCGGAATATTGGTGGCCATGCCAACAGCAATGCCGCCAGCCCCATTGACCAGCATATTCGGGAATCGTGCGGGCAGAACAGTCGGTTCCTGATCGCGCCCATCATAATTGTCCTGAAAATTGACCGTATCCTTGTCAATATCGGCCAACAGAGCAGCGGCGGACTTGTCCATCCGGACTTCGGTATAACGCATCGCAGCCGCGTTATCTCCGTCCATCGAGCCGAAATTGCCCTGCCCGTCGAGCAGCTTCAAAGACATGGAAAAAGGCTGCGCCATCCGCACCAGCGCATCATAGATCGCGCTGTCGCCATGCGGGTGATACTTGCCCATTACATCGCCAACGCCACGCGCAGACTTGCGGTAAGGCTTGTCATGCGTGTTGCCTGCTTCATGCATTGCATAAAGAATACGCCGATGCACAGGTTTCAGGCCATCGCGCAAATCCGGGATCGCACGACTGACGATCACGCTCATCGCGTAATCGAGGTAGGAGGCGCGCATTTCCTGCGTGATCGAAACTGACGGCCCGCCGGGTGCCGCAGGCGGAGTTTCATCCATGTTTTCAGGGGTTTCTGGGCTATCGCTCACCTGATCCTCACACGCTTGTCAACCACTCAAGATATGGTTGCGCATACTCTATCAGAACCACGATATAGGGTGCAATGCCTGCCCGCCCTTTCCTTTGGCAGCCAAAGAGCGTCAGTGCCAACAGCATGTTTTTATTGATTATTATCTTCTCTCTGGCATGATTCGAGATAGCAGATACAAACCAGAGGCACCATATGGAAACATCGGCACTCGAACTCATGCTCAAAGGTTATGGACTGACCACAGCGGAAATGACCTATCGCATGCCCGATCACACGCATGTCCTGAACACTTTTGTCTGGCAGGATTATGACCTGGCGCCCGACTACCCGCGCTTGTTCGACTTCATCGAATACTGGCATGATTCAATAGACGGACCGCTGCATTGCGTGCGCTTCACGCATCGCAAACAATTGTCAGCGGGCGAATGGCGTCATGTCGTGGGCGAATTCGAGGTTGGCAAATTTTCCAGACGCGATCTCAGGCTTCATTAGCGCGGCGCAGGCGCAGGCTGATCAGCCATAGGCCCGCGATCCCGAAAGACGCGACCACGTTCCAGCTGGCCATGGACAGGCCCAGCATCTCCCAGGGCACCTCATCGCAGCGCACCACAGGGGCAGCCATGATCTGCGCCAACAGCTCTTCCGGGGTCATGGACGACAGATCGCCCCCCGCGCTGCAACTTGCAGGACCAGGCCACCACCCGCGCTCGACCCCAGTGTGATAAACCCCGATACCGCCGGACGTGGCGGCCCCGGCGGCCCCGATCAACGCAAAAAGCGGATGACCGGTCACAAGCGCGCCCGCACCAAGCAGCGCCACGACATGCGGCCAGCGCTGCCAGATACACAAGGCGCATGGCGCCATGCCGCCAATATATTCAAAAGCAAGAGCCCCGAGCAACAGGCCAACCGAACCTGCCAGCGCCAGAAGCTCAATCTGTTTTCGCATCAAAGATATCTCACGGCAACGAACCCGCCGAACAAAAGCACCATCAGCACCGTAAACACAAGCCCCAGCCGCGCTTCGATGAAATCACGAATGGGTGCGCCGAATTTCCACAACAAGGCCGCCACGATAAAGAACCGGAAGGCCCGCGCGATCACGGACGCAACAAGAAAGACTGCCAGATTCAGCCCTGTCACGCCCGACAGAATGGTAATGACCTTGTAGGGAAACGGGGTCACTCCGGCGATCAGAACAGCCCAGGCTCCCCATTCATTATACCGTTCCTGGAATTCTGCGAAATAAGCGTCCTTGCCGTAAAACTCCAGCACTGGACGTCCCAACGTCTCAAACGCGCCATAACCGATCCAGTAGCCTGCCAGCCCTCCTGCAACCGAAGCCACCGTTGCTACACCTGCAATCACAAAAGCACGCGACGGGCGTGCAACGATCATGGCGATCATCAGCACATCAGGGGGGATCGGAAAAACTGAGCTTTCGATGAAGGCGACAAAGGCCAGTGCCCAAAGCGCATGACGATGACGCGCAAGCGACAAGGTCCAGTCATAGAGGGATCGTAGCAAGGCCTGCCCTTTTCATTCTTGTTAAAATATCCTTTGGCCCGCCTTGTAGGCGCCATTTGTAACGACCACAATGGCGGCGGGTTCAGTCTGTTTGGCTTTCACGCGCTCATGCCACTGGCAGGCGCAGACCAATTACCTCCAGCCCCCAGCGCACCAGATCATTCAACACCGCGTCAGAGGCCAGATTGAACGACTGCACCACATCAAGTGTGTCAGTCGAAGCCGCCGGGGCCATTGCCTGAAAACTGCGCCGCGCCAGAATCCGCGCGTCGCTTTCGCGCACCATGCGTGCAACCAGCCGGATGCGTGTGCTGACTGTGTTACCATCGGCCGAAAGCTCTGCCTGAAAATCCGTGATCTCTGAAATAAGCGCAAAATCACCAGTTCCACCAAGCGGCCTGCGCCCGACATAGGACAGCGCGCCCGTATCCTCGAATGCGCGCAACATGACCGTCTGGAACATCAAGGGCGCCTTGTCTGACCAGCGCGCGCCGGGCAGGTAGAGCGACTGCACAGCATTCGGCTTGATCAGAATGCGGTCGATATCAAGCGCCCCAGAACTGGTCGGCGGCTCGATGCTCAGTGAACGCGACAGCATCCGTCCCGCTTGCGGTAGATCAGGTGCGCGTAATTCAAACGCATCCAGCGGCGTGGTGGCGTCGCCAAGTGCCGACAATGCCCCGCAGCCAGAAAGCACCGACATGCTGCCCACGCCGATCAGGAAATTGCGTCTGGGAAATGTCATCTTCTGAACTCCGGTGTCTGGCGATTAAGCAGGAATTGCGTAGGATTGCGTTCGATCTGTCGCGTCAAGCTGTCAAGATTGCTGATCAGGCCACGGGTTTCGCGTGCAAGCTGGGTAATATTGGGCAGGCCAGAGGTGGTGAATTCACGCACTGGGCCGGAACTGTCGCGCACCATGCGGCCCAGATCATCAAAGGCGCGCGCGGCGCTGTCAGCAGTGCGGCGCAGATCAGCTGTGACTTGCGGAATGTCGTCTGACACCGAATCCACGGCGCGGCCCAGGCGCGCCAGCACATCGCGCAGGTCTTCGGTGATCGCACCAATATCTTCATTGATCACACGGTCTGCACCGACAAAAGCGCGCTCAGCCGCCTCAATCGCCCCTTCGCTGGTTGCCAGCGCGCGGTTGATGGCGGCTAGCGTCGCATTTGCATTCGCAAATGTCTCTGTCACCTGATCAAGCGTGCGCACGCCACTGTCACTGAGCACTTCGACACGGCCAGACACGGCTTCAAGATCAGTGCCGACATTTGCCACCACACGCCGGATATCTGCTGTGGCAAGGCGTACGTCCTGCATGATAACGGGCAGATCATTTTCTGCCACATTCGCAATCGAGCGTGTTGCATCGGTCGCCATACGGACCATTTCGCGCGCCTCTGCCACCAGAAGTGCACCATCGCCGGAAATCAGCGCATCCACGCTGCGCGACATCGCCTCGACGCTTTCAAGCGCCGTATCGGCACGCGCCAAAAGTGGCTCCAACCGTTCAAGCGCCGGGTCCAGTGCTTCTACCCGTTGTGTGACAGCTGCGCCTGTGCGCGAAAATTCCGCTATCATTCCCTGCGCATCGCGCGAGATCGCCTCGATCTCGGCGCCAACCTGATCTGCTGCGCGGCGCAGATCAGCGACCATATCGGTCATGTCATTGGTCACAAACCTGTCGACAGTCTGCAAGGTCTCTGTCCCGGTCTCGAATGTGATGCGCGATTCCGTGGCGAGAAGCGCGAACTCGTCGATGGCGAATTGCAGGCTTTCCACCGTTTTCTCAGCCTGAAGCAGAATCGGCGTCAGGTTCTCACTGAATTCGGTAAAGGTCTCGGTTGCCGCAGAAATCGTGTCAGTGAATGCAGCAAAATTGTCCAGCGCGCGCGTAACCTCGCCGGTCGATGTTTCGACATTTTCCAGGATGTTCGACACGCGGGTCTGGTTCTCCTCGCCCAGAAGCTGATTGACCTGCTCCAGCACGCGCAGAGTTTCATCCAGGACGCGCGGCGCACCCTCGGTCAGTGACGCAATGGTCGAGCGCCCGGCTTCCAGTCTGGGAATATCCGTGCGGTCATTGATCAAGGGCGCATCCGGACTACCCGGAGATACGGCAATAAACGAGACACCTGTAATGCCGGAACTGTCCACAGTTGCCACCGAGTCTGCGCGCACGGGCGTCGGACGGTCTACTTCGAAACGCACAAGGACTGTCCCATCGCCTTCGGGTGCAAGGCGCACTTCCGTCACCTGCCCCACCAGAAGGCCGGCGAAGCGCACATCGGCGGCGCGCGACAATCCCGCGACGGAATCAAACCGCACTTCATATGTCGCAAACTGGCGATCCAACTGGAACTTGCCGAAGGCCAGAAAGAAACCGAGCACGCCGAAAAAGCCCAGCAAGGCAAACACCCCGATCAGCGTGTAATTGGCTTTGGTTTCCATGCGTCAGTGTGTCCTTTCAAGTGTCGCGACAGCCGCGCGGGCGCGCGGCCCGTGGAAATATTCATGTACCCAAGGATGATCCACTTCCAGCATATCTGCCATGGTGCCGGTGTATTTCACATGCTTCTCAGCCAGAACAGCGATTCGGTCGCAGCAGGCATGCAGGCTGTCGAGATCATGTGTCACCATGAACACGGTCAGCCCCAGCGTTTCAGACAGGGCGCGGATCAATTCATCAAAAGCCGACGCGCCAATCGGGTCAAGCCCGGCAGTCGGCTCGTCCAGAAAAACGATTTCAGGGTCCAGCGCCAAGGCCCGCGCAAGGCCCGCGCGTTTGCGCATGCCGCCGGACAATTCGGACGGGTAATTGTCGCCCGCCTTGTAAGGCAAACCCGACATGGCGATCTTCAGATCGGCCAGTTCGCGGCGCAATCCGGGGTCCAGATTGGGCAAAGTCCGCATCGGCACTTCGACATTTTCGCGCACTGTCAGGCTGGAAAACAACGCGCCATCCTGAAACATCACACCCATACGCGCATCAATCATGCGACGTTCGGCCTCGGAACAGTTCAGCGCGTCTTTCCCAAAGATCTTGATCGACCCGCCCTGCGGCGGGCGCAGACCCGCAATACAGCGCAAGAGCACGGATTTGCCGGTGCCGGACCCGCCGACCACGCCCAGCACCTCGCCGCGGAAGAGATCAAGATCAAGGTTTTCATGCACGACAGTGCTGCCAAACTGATTCCTGACGCCGCGTATTTCGATCACCGCCTCTGCCATGCTCTCAAATCCCCAACAGCGCGAAAAACACAGAAAACAGCGCATCCGCCACGATCACCATGAAAATCGCGCGCACAACCGCGCTGGAGGTCTGCGTGCCCAGACTTTCCGCATTGCCGCCCACCTGCATACCCGCATGACACCCGATCACGCCGATGATGATGGCAAAAACCGGCGCTTTGACAAAACCCACGATGACGTGATCAAGGCTGGTGTCATCCAGAAGCCGCGACAGGAACATGCCGGGCGAAATGCCCAACTCGATCCAGGCCATCATCGCGCCACCAATCAGACCGGTGAGATTGGCAATCATCCCCAGAATGGGCAACACGATCAGCAGCGCCAGAATGCGCGGCACAAAAAGCGCGGTCGCAGGATCGATTGCCAGCGTGCGCATGGCATCGATTTCTTCGCGCATCTTCATCGAGCCGATCGCGGCGGTGAAGCTCGATGCCGTGCGCCCGGCCACGATGATCGCGGTCAGCAGAATGCCAAGCTCGCGCAGGATGGAAATTGCGATCAGATCGACCACGAAAATCTCGGCCCCGAACTGGCGCAGTTGCACTGAACCCTGAAAGGCCAGCACGACCCCGATCAGAAAGCCCATCAGCGCCACG
>SKGU01000358.1 GCA_007117255.1 Natronohydrobacter sp.
CATGCGGCGGTCGAGTTTGTACTTGGCAGACGTGCGTTTGGTCACGGCTGATCTCCTTCATTATGGCCCGGATGCGGGCGGATGGAAGGGCGTTGTCCTCTCCCGTTTCCGGGCGACAGGCTGCCTCTTGCGAGGGCCCCCAACACCAATGCAAAGCCGGGGCGCATGGTTTGCCCCCCGGATGTCGCGGCTTATACAGCGCGCGCTGGTCGTGTCAATGTCATTCGCGTTCTGTCAGGCCGCAAGAAGGGCGGCTTCGCCCGATGTCAGGCAGCGGCGTGCGGCTGGCCCGTAGCTGTCGGGTTTCAACACCCAGTCGGTCGAGACCTGAGACAGCGCGCGGCGATGCTGGCGCAGAGTTTGCGCAGGCGCAAGGGCCGGGTGAAAGCTTTCGGTTGGAACACCATTGGCGTAGATGATCTGATGTGCCTCGAACAAGAGATGCACATAGGTCACGCCGTGCAATGCGGGGTCTGGGGCAATCGTGTGGTAATTGACCAGATCAGAGGCGCGGGCAAATACTTCGTCGGAATTGAACAGCGCCCGCGCCCTGGCCCCGCTGACCACGATGCGATGTGCAGGCGAGACGCAAAGATCATCCCCCGGCATGCCTTGCAGCAACGCGTTGCGGCGCAAGCGGATCGGGCGCAGGGCAGGGTGCTGGCGCAAGGCCAGACCAGACAGTGTTGTCTGCCCCACCCACAGCACAGGCTGCGGGCCATTGTCGCGCGTCACCACCCTGTCACCTGTCTTCAACTGCGCGATGGGAACAGCACCGGAGGGGGTTGAAACCAGCGCATCGGCGGTGAAGCAGATCACATCCTGCGCGGCGGGCGCTGTCGTCGCTTTGGTATCGATCTGGCAGGCCGTGACCCAGTGGAGCTTGCCCTGAAGCGGTACAGGCCCGTCAAAGGCCACGATCCAGCCCGAAGTCTGCGCGACCAGGCGGGCCACATAGAGCGTTTCGCCATCGGTCAGCACAAAGCCATTCGCGGGCGGGGTTTTCAGCGTGTCAAAGGCCGGGGGCGGGCTGCATTCACCGGTTAGGCGTTCTGCGATCCCACGCGCGCGGTCGCGCAGTTGCGTCTCGTCGCAGCCGGAAGTCAAGGGCAGCACAGAAGGCGCACCATCAAGACGCAGCCCTGTGCCATGCCACATCCAGCTTGCGCCCACACGCAGCCAGCTTGGGTCCAGCCCGGATACGCCATCGGTTTCGGTCTGGTCCCAACGCAGCGCAAAAACGCCGCTTAGCGGTGATATGTGTGTCATGCCTGCCTCTGCTCTGCTGCTTTTTGCGCAGCTTATGCACAGATCAAACACCAGTTTGGCTGTTATGCCAAGAGCTTGGCAGAATACTGCAGATCATGTGATGCGCGGATGCCGCAGCATGTGGCTGTCAGCACAGCCCTTGCGACCGCGCCACCATCGCCGCTTGCGTGCGATTGCTGACCCCAAGCCTGCGGTAGAGTGTCTTGACATGCAGCTTGATCGTCGGCTCGCTGAGACGCAACTGACGGGCAATTTCCTTGTTGGTGCGTCCCAGACACAGGGCCTCAAGCACCTCTTTCTCGCGCAGCGTCAGGGATTCTGCCAGATTGGACACCGAGCCCGGCTGCGTGGGCGCGCTGCGCTCGAAGGTCAGGAATTCAGGTTCGATCATGAAATCCACCGGAACATAGCGTTCACCAAGGATCATGAACCTGATCGCGTTCAGAAGAGAGTTTGCATGCATGGATTTGTGCAAGAAGCCGCGAATCCCCAGCTGAAGCGCCTGTGTGACCACATCACGCGGGGCAAAGCCGGAAATGAGGGCAACAGCGGGCGCGTTGTCCATGCCAAGAATAGCTTGCAAACCGTCGAGGCGTTCCATCCCCGGCATTCCGTAATCCAGAAGCACCAGATCAAAGGGCTCAGAACGCGCAAGCATGTCCTGTGCCTCATTGATATCGCCGACAGAGACGATTTCTATGTCGTCCTGCTGCGCAAGGAATGTGCTGAGCGTGTCGCGCAGCAATTGATGATCATCCGCCAGTAATATTCGCATCGACATGGGCCGCCGCCTGACTGGTGTGTTTCCGTCGCAAGACCGCGTCGAGAAGTACAGCTACAATCACAGCTTCGGTAACAGGTTTCCGAAGAACAGAGATAAACTCAGAATGCGCAGACTTTGTTGCGTTTTGCAACGGCGCTGCGCCTGTTGCAAGGATGATCGGCAAGTTTGGGCTTATGGCGTGAATTTTCTGGGCCAGTTTTTGCCCGGACATTGGCCCCATGTCATGATCCGTGATGATGACGTCCCATTCCTCCGGGCTGTCGCGCACCGCGGCCAATGCGTCACGCGGGTCGATACAGCTTGCCACTTCGGCCCCGGCCGCACTGAGAAGCTGTGCGATACGCATCAATTCAGCATCGTCGTCATCGACAAGCAGAATATGGCACCCCGTCAGCGGCGCCGCACCTTGCGCGCGCGGCCTTGCGATATCGGCGCGCGCGTCAGCCATTTCTGCGCATACGGGCCAGAAAACCTGAACCTTTGTTCCGTGATCGCGCTGCGAGGTGATACGAATGGCACCAAGGTTCGAGGTCAGGATATCGGCCACGATACTCAATCCCAACCCAACCCCGTTCTGGCCCTTGGTGCTGAAATAGGGCGTGAACATCATTGCTTTCTCGGCATCATCAAGCCCTGCACCGGTATCCGTGATTTCTATCACGGCATATTCCAGCCCTGGTGTGATCTGGCCGATATCAATGTCTGGCGCCGTGTCCAGCGCGCGCGGCGGGTGCAGTCTGAGGGTGATTTTATCCATAGGCTCTGCGGTTGCGCGCAACGCATCGCGTGCATTCAACAACAGGTTCAGCAAGACCTGCATGATTCCGGTTCTGTCGCCTATGACAGCGACCGGGTTGTCGGGCAAGTCCAGTTCCAGCCGGGACTTGTTGCCCAGACTTGGGCGAACAAGTTCAGCCGCCTGTTGCACCAACGGGCGCAGGTCGAGCAGGTTTCGGGTTGTGCGGCGCTGGCCAAGCTGGGACAGGTTCGTGACAAGCGCCTGTGCCTGTGTGGCAGCGGCATCAATGCGTTCAAGCGCGCGCCTTGCCTTCGGGCGTTGCGCAGGCCGGAGCGTCTCGATCACACCCGAAATCACTGCGAGGACATTCGCGACATCATGGGCGAGCCCGCCAGCCAGTTGCGCGACAAGCTGGCGGCTTTGTGCGATCTGCAACTGCTCGCGCAGAAGGGCCTGATCCCGCTCGGCAATTTTTCGGGCCGTGATATCATGCGAGATGAACAGAAAACTGCCATCTTCCTGCACCGAGATCGAAATATCGAAATGGCGTTCATCCGTGTCGATATCGGACAGGTTGATTTCGCCACGCCAGACCCCATCAGCGTAAAGCTGTGGTAGCATGCCCACCAATTGGCGGTTAAACCCGTCAGGGCTGATATCGTGCCATGAGAGCGTATCGGCGGGCGTGCTCTCAGGGATGTTCAGGAAGCTGCGCAAGGCGAGATTCATATATGCCACTGTGCCATCGGGCTGAATGATCGCGATCCCTTCGCTGAGGGCGTTCATGGCACTGGAACGGTCGCGTAGCGCGCGTGTTTCGGCCAATATATGAGCCGTGACATCTGTGCCAACGACCATGAACCCCTGAACCGTGCCATCGGCATCTGTCAGCCTTTGGACGTTCAGTGACACCCAATAGGGAATGCCGGCCTTGCTGGCTGCTTGTACATCTTCATGGATATCATCGCCGGCGCCTAGTTTCGCGCAGAGCGCCTCGGCGCGGTCGGGATCGTACCGCGCGAGGCCAAGGATCTCGCTGGGTCGTTTGCCCATTGCTTCTTCCAGCGTGTAGCCTGTGCGGCGGGTGCTGGCCGGGTTAACCCAAGTCACATAACGATCCGCATCGGTCAGGAAAATAAGGTTTGTTGACAGTTCCGCCACGCGCCCCAGCTGTCGCATATGCATATCCTGCCGGTGGCTTTCTGTCACTTCGCGCACAACAAAAATATACCCGTTGCGCCGGGGGGAATGGGCGTGCCCTTTGGATGTTGCATGTAATGCGTAGTGCTTTTCCTGATCTTCGATCATCAGCGAATAGACGAAAGTTTCCGACCAGCCCGATTCGTCCACCTGCGCCATGGCCTTGCGACACATCGCGGCGACATGCGGCGGCATCAAGTCTTCTGGCGGTTTTCCGATCACTTCCACCGGGGTCAGCGCCAGTGTCATCGGCGCACTTTGATGAAAAGAGGTGATAAGCCCGTTGCGGTTGGTTTCGACCAGCAGCTCCGGCATGGTATCCACCATCGCGCTCAGGCGTTCATTGGCGGCACGCAGATCAGCCTCTGTCTGTCGCTTGTGCCTGGTCAATTCGCAGGCCTGCAACGCGAAGCCAAGCGTTGCGGCAAATCCTTGCAGATACGTCGCATCACTGGCCGAAAAGAGCCGCTTGGCCCGGCAGAAATCCATACCGGTAAGTCCAGCAAGCTGCCGGTCCTGCCAGATCGGCACTGCAATCAGTGATTTGACCTCCTGCCCCTGCAGCATCGCGCGCAGGTCCGAACCGGCGGGTACGGCTGCGATATCATGCAGCAGCAGCGCGCCATGCGTGTTGAACGCTGTCCAGAATTGTTCAGCGATAGCGTAAGGCGCTTGCTGCAATTCACCTTTCAGAGCGCGGATGCCGGGCGCGCACCATTCATGGGTGTTGCGCAGATACAAGGGGTCAGTGAACTTGAAAACATAGGCCCTGTCCGCTCCGAAAACGCCACCAATCAGGGCCAGAGCATCCTCGATACGGCCATCGATATCGGGGGTGTCGGCCTGCGACAGCATGGTCTGTGCCTTCGTCATACACTCAAGCATGTTCATCGCAGCTTCTGGGGCCTGTACAGATGGCTGCCGATGCAAGCTCGCGTTCATGGGGCATACTTCCTTTGGCAAGATATCAGATTGGCGTAAATTCGGTGCAGTCCTGCGTGCGTGAGAATGATATCGCGCATCCTTTTTGGACGATAGGGCCTGAATTCAACAAGAAAGCGTGACAGACAGACTGGTTTTCCGGGGCTTGACGCTCTATTTTGCCCGAAATTGCTACGAGCAGGGAATGGGCACTTGGACGAAAAGCACGACGGTCGCACGACACGGGACGGTATCCGCATTCACGAGGCTGCGGATTTTGCCGGGATGCACAAGGCCGGGCAAGTGGCGGCGCGCATCCTCGACGAGATTGCCGAACATGTCTTTCCGGGCCAGACCACTGAAGAAATAGACCGCATCATCACTGACAAGGTTGCCGCCGCCGGGGCGCAATCAGCCACCATCGGCTATCGTGGATATCAGCATGCCAGCTGCATTTCGGTCAATCATGTGGTGTGCCACGGGATTCCCGGTGCCAAGACGCTGAAGCCGGGCGATATACTGAACATTGATGTCACAGTGATCGTGGATGGCTGGTTTGGTGACACATCGCGCATGTATGTTGCTGGAGATGTGCCGCGCAAGGCCGAGCGGCTGATACAAGTAACCTATGACGCGCTGATGCTGGGGATCGAGGCCGTGCGCCCCGGCAACACATTCGGCGATATCGGCCATGCGATACAGGCCTATGTTGAAAGCCAGCGCATGTCGGTGGTGCGTGATTTCTGCGGGCATGGGCTGGGGCGGGTGTTCCATGCTCCGCCCAATGTGCTGCATTACGGGCGCGCAGGGCAGGGGCCGCGGCTGGAAGAGGGGATGTTCTTCACCATCGAGCCTATGGTCAATCTGGGGCGGCCGGAAACCAAGGTGCTGGCTGATGACTGGACAGCGGTAACGCGTGACAAGTCGCTATCGGCGCAGTTCGAGCATTCCATCGGGGTGACAGCGACGGGGTTCGAGATTTTCACCGCGTCTCCGTCAGGCCGATTTCATCCGACATGGGGGTAGCGGGCGCTGATGCGCGTGTATTGGCATTCACCCCTTCCAGTGTCGCGTTCAGAATGCCGCCCAGAAGCACCGCATAGGCCGAGATATAGAACCACATGAGCAGCGCGACCACTGCGCCGATCGAGCCGTATATTTCATTATAGTCACCGAAATTGCTGAGGTAATATGAAAACCCGGCGGATGTTGTGACCCACAGTGTTACGGCCAGTGTCAGACCGGGAAGCATGGTGGCATGTGACGGGTCTTCGCGGTTCGGCCCGATACGGTAGAACACCCAGATCCATCCTGCCACCAGCCCCAGTGTGACCGCCCAACGCGCCACATCGAGCAGTATTGAACTGGTCCCGATCAGTGGAAACAGCGTCAATATCACGGGCAGGATCAACACCGACAGCAGTGCGACCACACCTGCGACCAGCATGCCCAGCGTGATTACCAGCACCCGCATCGCATGGGGTAGCCCTTTGCGCCTGGGCGTGCCGTGAATGGCATTGATCCCGATCAGCATGGCATCCACGCCGCGTCGTGCCAGAAACAGCGCGATAAGAACCGATATGAGCGAGGTCCAGCCCAGAATGCCATCATTGGCCCAGACAAGCCGCGTGATCTGGTTTTGCAGCAAGGTGTAGGCGGCTGGCGGGATCAGATCTTCAATAAAGCTGACTTGATCCCGCAAAACCAGCGGGTCAGCAAAAAAACCGAGAACTGAAATCAGTGCAGCTATTCCGGGAAACAATGCGAGCAAGGCAAAAAATGCGACACCCGCCGACAGCAACCCGATATTGCGCGCATTCATCGCATGATAGAATTGTCGGCTAAACCGAAAGAAGCGGATAAACCGTGAGGTCTGATGATTCAAATCGTCAGGTCTTCCAGAGATTTTCCGGTCTCCAGCGCTTCGACAACCCATTTCGGTTTGCGGCCACGCCCTGTCCAGGTCTGGCTCTTATCGGCTGGATTCGCGTATTTCGGTGCCACTGGTTTACGCGTTCCAGCGACTGATTTACCAAGCAACTGATCAACCGTGAAACCATGCTCACGCGCGACGGCATCCATTTGCGCCAGCGCGGCCTTGCGGGCGCGGTCTTCATAAGATGCGATGGCCTTTGCCACATCTTTCTGAAGTTTTTTCAGTTCATCAAGGGATAGTGCATTCAGGTCGGTCATTGTATCTTGACTCCTCTCAAGACATGATTCTGATGCGGAACAGAAACCAAAACTCAATCAAGTTCAACTCTATTATCACGCCATGTTTCAAAAACATACCGGCTGATCATCAAATCAAGATGCGCGCCGCCACCATTTTTGCAGATCGTAATTGCCTTCGGGTCGGTGCGGGTAAACAGTCCCGCCGGAATATCGTAGAAATCGGCAATGATATCATTGCGATGGATGATACCACGCGCAAGCGGGTCTTTCAATTCGCCGATGTGATCAAGCACAGTCTCGCGGCAATCCACAAACAGGCTGGCGCGGGTCAGCGCGGTATCATCCACTTCGCGCATATCAGGGCGGAATGCCCCAATCAGATCCAGATGTTGACCGGGTTTCAGCCAGTTCCCCTTTATCAGCGGTGTTTTGCTGAGCGTTGCGGTGCAGATGATATCTGCACCTGAAACTGCTTTTTCCAGATCGGATTCCGCGCGCGTATCCTGAAATTCATCTGCAAATTGCAATGCGGCGTCCGGGCGTCTGGTCCAGATTGTAAATTTGGCTTCAGGAAACAGGGCGCGGTACGCATCACGCATATTGCGGGCAACGGTGCCTGCACCGACAAGCGTGATATTGCGACTGTCTTTGCGGGCAAGGCGGCTTGCGGCAAAAAGACTGTCCCCGGCGGTTTTCCATTTGGTAATCAGGTGGAAATCCAGAATTGCGTCCAGTTGTCCGGTTTCATCGGAATAGAGCGCGACACTGCCATTGACGGCAGGCAGATCGTGGGCGGCGTTTTCGGGAAAGACCATGGCGGTCTTAACCAGTGCGCCCATTCCCTTGATCCACGCCGCGCGTGACAAAAGCGTGTTTTCGCCCGAATACAGGAAACTGTCGGTCAGTTCAGCTTTGGGTGCATGATGGCCGCGATCAAACGCGGCCAATGCAGAATGCCAATCCAGATGTGGTTCGATATCGGATGTTATATGCGCAAGTGTCATTGATATGGCCCGCCTATTGCGACAGGGCGCGGGCATGAAAGGCAATATGATCGCCCATGAAACTGGATACGAAAAAATAGCTGTGATCATATCCCGGTTGCATGCGGAAAATACCGGGCTGGCGGCGCGCGGCCATGGCCTCTGCCAG
>SKGU01000344.1 GCA_007117255.1 Natronohydrobacter sp.
ACGCGCCGTGATCAGGCGCGGCTGAAACTGATCCTGCGCGGTAAGCGTTTCGGGTTCAGCCTGGAAGAAATCCGCCAGCTTCTGGAAATGTATGATCGCGACGACAGCGAACTGAAGCAATTGCGCAAGACCTATGACATCGCGCGTGCCCGTCTGGCCGATATGGAGCGCCAGCGCGATGAACTGACCGAGGCGATTGTCGATCTGAAAAAGGAACTCGCCTGGGGCGAAGACGTGCTGCGCAATGCAGACCGGCCCAAGGCAGCAGAATAACGGCGCATTTGCGCGCCAGAGTTTACGGGAGAGAAACCATGCCAAGCTACAACGCACCAACCAAGGATCTGCATTTCGTTCTGCATGATGTTCTGCAGGTCAGCGCATCCGATGTGCCGGGCTATAGTGATCTTGAACCGGATTTCACATCTGCCGTGATCGAGGAAGCTGCGAAACTGGCGCAGGACGTGTTGGCGCCATTGAACACAGTTGGCGACCAGCAAGGTTGCCGCCTGGAAAACGGCGTTGTCTACACACCTGAAGGCTTCAAAGCAGCCTTCGAGCAGATCAAGGAAGGTGGCTGGAACGGGCTGGACATCCCCGAGGAATTCGGCGGCCAGAACCTGCCCTATCTGATGGGCTCGGCGGTGGGCGAGATCTTTGTGTCGGCCAATATGGCGCTGAACATGTATCAGGGTCTGACACATGGGGCGATTTCGGCGATTCTCGCGCATGGCTCCGATGCGCAGAAAGCGACCTATCTGCCAAAGATGGTGGCGCTCGACTGGACGGGGACAATGAACCTGACCGAGCCACATTGCGGTACCGATCTGGGCATGATGCGCACCAAGGCAGAGCCCTCGGGCGATGGCAGCTACAAGATTACCGGACAGAAGATTTTCATCTCGGCCGGTGATCACGACATGGCCGAAAATGTCATCCATCTGGTGCTGGCCAAAGCGCCGGGCGGGGGCGAGGGCACCAAGGGCATCTCGCTGTTCATCGTGCCGAAATTCATGGTCAATGACGATGGCAGCCTTGGCGCGCGCAACGCGGTCTCGGTCGGCAAGATCGAAGAAAAGATGGGCATTCACGGCAATTCGACCTGTGTGATGAACTATGACGGCGCGACCGGTTATCTGATTGGCGATCTGCACAAGGGCATGCGTGCCATGTTCACCATGATGAACGAAGCGCGCATCGGCGTCGGCCTGCAAGGCTATGCGCAGGCCGCTGTCGCCTATGAAAACGCGCTGGCTTATGCCGTAGACCGCCTGCAAGGGCGTGACGTGACGGGGGTGAAAAACCCTGATGGCCCGGCGGACCCGTTGATCGTGCACCCGGATGTGCGCCGCATGCTGATGGATCAGAAAAGCTTCGTCGAGGGCGCACGCGCTTTCACCATGTGGGGCGCCAGCCTGATCGACCGCGCGCATCGGCTGGACGACAAGGACGCAGATGGGCTGATCTCGCTGATGACGCCAGTGATCAAGGGCTTCCTGACTGACAAGGGCTTCGAGATGTGCGTGCAAGCCCAGCAGGTCTATGGCGGGCACGGCTATATCGAGGAATGGGGCATGTCCCAATTCGCCCGCGATGCGCGCATTGCCATGATCTATGAAGGGGCAAATGGTGTGCAGGCGCTTGATCTGGTGGGGCGCAAACTGGCGCAGGATGGCGGCAAGCATGTCATGGCCTTTTTCGCCATGGTCAAAGACTTCGTGAAAGAAAACGAAGGCGATGCGCGGCTCGAAGGCTTCCTCGCGCCACTCAAGGCCGCGTCGAAAGACTTGCAGGCGGCGGGCATGTATTTCATGGAACACGGCATGAAATCACCCAATGACGCGCTGTCCGGGTCGAGTGACTTCATGCATCTCTTCGGCCATGTCTGCCTGGGTCTGATGTGGGCGCGGATGGCGAAAGCGGCTTATGCTGCGCTCGATGAAGGCGCGTCTGATCGCGATTTCTATGAGGCGAAAATCGCAACCGGGCGCTATTACATGGCCCGCCAACTGCCCGCGACCGCAATGCATCTCTCGCGCATCCAGAGCGGTGCGGATACTGTGATGGCACTGGGCGCGGAGCAGTTCTGAGCTTAGGGTCTCACCCAGACAAATGGGGCCGGACTGATCCGGCCCCTGAGCATAGAGAGGATCCGCCATGCCCAAACGTTTCCGCCTGACCCGCCGTTTCAATGTTGCAATGACAGAAGATGGGTACCGCCGCCTGCGCCGCTTCGCGCAGGAGGCCGGGTTGGATGAGGGCGAGGCGTTGTCCTTCCTGTTCGAGAATTTCGACTCAGTCACGGATGCCGACAATCTTGGGCATCGGTTGCGGCTGTTCAATTCCGAACTGGAAGCGCGCAAGAAGTGACTGTGGGCCGCCTTCGGCGAGAGTATTTGGGGCAAGATGAAACAGCAGGAATGCGCCCTGTTCCTCGGCACCCGGCGCCATCAGAACAGGGCGGCTTCACCTTGCGCGGTCATCGGCTCTCCAGCCTGTACCGCACACTTGGAAGTAGTGCCTTAACGTTAATGGTTGGTGAATGATCCATGTTTCATCTTGCCAAAAATACTCAAACACCCCGGTTGCACCGAAACATGACGCAACTGGCGGGATACAGACAGACTGACCCCAAAAGGGAGGGAACATGATGAGTGAAGCTTATATCTATGACGCGATCCGCACACCGCGCGGCAAGGGTCGCGCGGATGGCAGGCTGCATGAGGTGACGGCCGTGCGGCTGTCGGCAGGCGTGCTGAATGCACTGAAGGCGCGCAACGATCTGGACACAACCGCCATTGAGGATGTGATCTGGGGCAATGCTACGCAAGTGGGTGAGCAGGGCGGCTGTCTTGCACGCACCGCCGTGATGGCGTCAGAGTTCGATGAGCAGGTTCCGGGGCTGTCGATCAACCGTTTCTGTGCGTCAGGCATGGAAGCTGTCAATCTTGCCGCCAATCAGGTGCGTGGCGGGGCTGGAAAGGCCTATGTGGCGGGCGGGGTCGAGATGATGAGCCGGGTTGCAATGGGCTCGGACGGGGCGGCGGTCGCTGTCGACCCTTCGGTCGCGATGGAGCGATATTTCGTGCCGCAAGGGATATCGGCAGATATCATTGCCACGGAATACGGGTTCACCCGCGACATGGCTGATGCTCTGGCGGTGGAAAGCCAGAAGCGCGCGGCGCGGGCCTGGGAAGAGGGTCGGTTTTCGCGCTCGGTAGAGCCGGTGCGCGACATCAATGGGCTGACCATTCTTGACCGGGATGAATATATGCGCCCCGGCACGGATATGCAGAGCCTTGGCAGCTTGAAGCCGGCCTTCAAGGATATGGGCGAAAGCATGCCGGGCTTCGACAAAGTGGCCTTGATGAAATACCCACATCTTGAACAAATCGAACATATTCATCATGCGGGCAATTCGTCGGGCATTGTCGATGGTGCCGCCGGTCTGCTGATTGGCTCAAAAGAGTTCGGTGAGAAATATGGTTTAAAACCAAGAGCTAAAATCCGTGCTACTGCCAAGATAGGGACGGATCCGACGATCATGCTGACGGGGCCGGTACCTGTGACAGAGAAGATCCTGCGCGACAGTGGTATGCAGATTTCCGACATTGACTTGTTTGAGGTCAATGAGGCCTTTGCCGCTGTGGTGTTGCGTTTCATGCAGGCATTCGACGTGAGTAGCGACCGCGTGAATGTGAATGGTGGTGCGATTGCGATGGGTCATCCGCTGGGGGCAAGCGGGGCCATCATCATCGGCACCTTGCTGGATGAGCTGGAGCGCACAGGCAAATCTACCGGGCTTGCAACGCTCTGCGTGGCGTCCGGCATGGGTGCCGCCACAATCATCGAGCGCGTGTAAGGGGAGGCGAGATCAATGACCGATTTTCACTATTCAACTGACGCTGACGGCGTTGCAACGATCTGTTGGGATATTCCGAACAAGTCGATGAATGTCCTCTCGATGGAGGGACTGGCAGAGCTCGAGGCGCATATCGACACGGCACTGGCCGATGACGCCGTCAAAGGTGTGATCATCACCTCTGGCAAGCCTGACTTTGCTGGCGGCATGGACCTGAATGTGATCGCCAAGATGAAAGACATGGCAGGCGATCAGCCGGAAAAGGGGCTGTTCGACGGGATCATGTCGATGCATCGCACCCTTCGCAAGATCGAGCGTGCGGGCATGGACCCCAAGACGCTGAAAGGCGGCAAACCCGTTGTGGCAGCTCTGCCCGGCACCGCGCTGGGCATCGGGCTGGAAATACCGCTCGCCTGTCATCGCATCATCGCGGCTGATAACCCCAAGGCCAAGATCGGGTTGCCGGAAATCATGGTGGGGATTTTCCCCGGTGCAGGCGGCACCACGCGGCTGGCGCGCAAGCTGGGCGCCATGGGCGCGGCCCCGTTTCTGCTGGAAGGCAAGTTGTCAGAGCCGAAAAAGGCCAAAGCGGCCGGGCTCATTGACGAGATTGTGCCGGGCGAGGAGCTGCTGGCCCGCGCGAAAGAGTGGGTGCTGGGCGCGAAAGACGCTGATCTGGTCAAGCCATGGGACGCGAAGGGCTACAAGATGCCCGGTGGTGCGCCCTATCATCCAGCGGGCTTCATGACTTTCGTGGGCGCGTCTGCCATGATCAACGGCAAGACCCAAGGGGTGTATCCGGCGGCGAAGGCGTTGTTGTCGGCGGTCTATGAGGGCGCGATGGTGCCTTTCGACACGGCATTGAAGATCGAGGCGCGCTGGTTTGTCAATGTGCTGATGAACCCGTCCTCCAGCGCCATGATCCGGTCGCTTTTCATTAACAAGGAAGCGCTGGAGAAAGGTGCGAACCGACCCAAGGTGGAAGATGAGAAGGTTGCCAAGCTGGGTGTGCTGGGCGCGGGCATGATGGGCGCGGGCATTGCCTATGTCGCGGCCAATGCCGGGATCGACGTGGTTCTGATTGATGCGGATCAGGCGGCGGCGGAGCGGGGCAAGGGCTATTCCGAAGCCATCCTCGACAAAGGCATGAAGCGCGGCAAGGTCACTGAGGCGAAGAAGGCCGAGGTGCTGGGCCGCATCACGCCCACCACGGATTATGCCGCGCTGAGTGGTTGTGATCTGGTGGTCGAGGCAGTGTTTGAGGATCCGAAGGTGAAGGCCGAGGTCACGGCCAAGGCCGAGGCAGCAATTCCGGCGGATGCGATCTTTGCGACCAACACCTCAACGCTGCCGATCAGCGATCTGGCGAAAGCCTCTGGTCGTCCGGAACAGTTCATCGGTATTCATTTCTTCAGTCCGGTGGACAAGATGCTTCTGGTCGAGATCATTCGCGGCAAAGCGACTGGCGACCGGGCTGTCGCCAAGGCGCTGGATTTCGTGCGGCAAATCCGCAAGACGCCGATTGTGGTCAATGACGCGCGCTTCTTCTACGCCAACCGCTGCATCATCCCCTATATCAATGAGGGCATGCGGATGGTGCGCGAAGGCGTCGCGCCTGCGCTGGTCGAGAATGCCGCCAAGCTGATGGGCATGCCGCTGGGTCCGTTGCAATTGGTGGATGAAACCAGTCTCGATCTGGGTGCGAAGATTGCCAAGGCCACGCGGGCCGCGATGGGTGATGCCTATCCAGATGGCGATGTCGATGAGATCGTGTTCTGGATGGTCGAGCAAGGCCGGTTGGGGCGTAAGGCCAAGGCCGGGTTTTACAGCTATGATGATGCGGGCAAGCGCCAAGGGCTTTGGGACGGACTGGGCGAGAAATTCGCCCGCGCTGAGACACAACCCGATCTGATCGAGGTGCAGCACCGGCTGATGTTTGCGCAGGCGCTGGAAGCGGTGCGCGCGCTGGAAGAAGGGGTGCTGACGGATATTCGCGAAGGGGATGTGGGCGCGATCCTTGGCTGGGGATTCGCACCATGGTCCGGCGGGCCGTTTTCATGGCTTGATATGCTGGGCGCAGATTTCGCGGTCAGCGTGTGTGACGATCTGGAAGCGCGCTTTGGCGCCCGTTTCCGGGCGCCGCAAATCCTGCGCGACATGATGGGGCGCGAGGGTGGATTCTACGCCAAACGTGCCTCTATGGCAGCATAGGTCTCATCAATGCTGCTCGCGGCGAAAGCTGCGGGCAGCGCTTTCGGGCGCTGCGGCAAAAGGCGGCGCAATTGCGCATTTGACAGCCGCGCGTAGGTTCGCGCGGTATGGGCCTGAGTTGCTGAAGCCGACGAAAGACACCCGGCTGCTGCGGTGACAGCCAGCAGACCGCCATCGCTGTGAATGATCTGTTCGTTCTCAAATGCCAGCATGGTAACAGACAGGCTGTTGGTGAAGGGTACTTTGCAGATGCCCTTGAAATCTTCGAGCATATACGCCGGGATCAGCACGAAAGGGTCGCCATAAAGATCTTCGGCTTCATCCGACTCCATGACAACTTCTTGCATTGGCAGGATCTGCGTATCGCGACGATTGCCGAGCACGCCTTTGGGTACATGCATCAGATAAGCTTTCCTGTCAGGCAGGGCCTTGCGGTCAATCCTGACTGTCTGGATATCAGCGACGCGCTGTTGGCCATGATCAAAGGTCATCACGCTGTCGCCGATTGCAATACTGTCTGCGGGTCGCCAGCCGTCCAATGTCGCGATCAATGTGTCTGACAGAAAGCCATTTTCGCGCAATCTTGTCATGCTCGACCAAGGCAGTGCACTGTCATAGGTTTGTGCCTGGATCTGTTTGTTTACATTTTCGAAGCTGCAAGAACGCGCAGCGAAAAACTTTACTGAAGAAGCGATATCCAACATGGTAATTCCTCTCTTCAGAAGACCGGGGTGATCATTGTTTTTTCCGGCCGGGTTGCCTGTGATGTGAATTAACCAAGATTAAACGGCGATATCTGGAAACAATCTGGACATTTATGGGGCGCACATCATTATTTTGAAACGATGCAGGTCATGACAACTTTTGTTCGTGACGATGCGGGACGGGGCATGCATTGTGGCGTAGCGTTGGAGCAGGGCACGAAGGGGGGGCTTTATGGGATGGATGGCTGACGAAACAGGGCTGGAGAAATGTGCGGCCAATCATGTCGCGCTTACACCATTATCGCATCTGCGCCGCGCGGCGGACGTATTCGCCCAGCGAGAAGCCCTTGTCTATGGTCAGACCCGGCGCAGCTATACGGAATACGCTGAACGTGTGAGCCGGCTTGCTTCGGCGCTGGCGGCGCGCGGCGTCCAGCCCGGCGATGTTGTCGCCACGATCCTGCCGAATATTCCGGCGCAGGCCGAAGCGCATTTCGGTGTTCCCGCTTGTGGTGCGGTGCTCAACACCATCAACACGCGGTTGGATGTCGATACGGTCAACTATATCTTCGATCATGGCGGGGCCAAGGTCGTGCTGGCGGATACAGCCTTTGTCGAGCTTGCGCGTGCGGCCTGTGCCGGGCTGGCGCATCCTCCAGAGATTATCGAAGTGGCCGATCGCGAGGCTGGCTTCGCGCCCACAGGCGATTTCGCAGAATACGAGGACGTGCTGGCCGCGGCGTCGCCGGATTTCGACTGGATCATGCCCGAAGACGAGTGGGAAAGCCTTGCGCTGAATTACACATCCGGCACGACCGGGCGGCCCAAGGGGGTGGTCTGCCATCATCGCGGCACATATCTGATGACGATGGGCACCGCGATAGCCTGGCAGATGGGGCTGTATCCCCGCTACATGACCATTGTGCCTTTGTTCCACTGCAATGGCTGGAACCATACATGGATGCTGCCGATGCTGGGCGGCACGCTGATCTGTTGTCGTGATATCGTGGCGCGGGCCATGTATGATCTGATCGCGGATGAGCGCGTGACCCATTTCGGCGGTGCGCCGATTGTTCTGAGCACATTGATCAATGCCAGGGCCGAAGACCGGCGCAGCTTTGATCACGTTGTCCAGGTCTATACTGCAGGCGCACCGCCGCCTGCCGCGGTTCTTGCTGCAATCGAGCCCTTGGGCTTTCACGTTACGCAGGTTTACGGGCTGACTGAAACCTATGGCCATGTGACCGAATGCATCTGGCGGGCAGAAGACTGGGACGCGCTGGATGATGAAGAGCGCTATGCAATCAAGGCGCGCACCGGTGTCGCCATGCCCATGATGGAGGAAATCACAGTGCTGGATCCTGTCACCATGCAGCCTGTGCCGCGCGACGGGGCCAGTCTGGGTGAGATCATGCATCGCGGAAATTGCGTGATGAAGGGCTATCTGAA
>SKGU01000036.1 GCA_007117255.1 Natronohydrobacter sp.
AGTGGCAGCCCGTAGGGGAATCGAACCCCTCTTTCCAGGTTGAAAACCTGGCGTCCTAACCGATAGACGAACGGGCCACTGTCTGGCGTGAGGCGGTTACTAGGCAAAAGGGCCGGGGCATGCAAGAGGATTTTTGCAAAAAAATGACATGGCGAAAAACATGTTTGCGCGCAGCGGGTCAGCCAGTTCGATAGGGCAGAAGCGACGCAGTGCAAACCAGTCGTCCTCACCTTGGATCCGACATTTCAACCCATGGCATTGCATTGTTCCTGGCACAGGGCGCCAAGCAGCCGCTGCCTGACATATGGTAGCAGAGTGCGGTGCTTACCGGGGAGCTGTCGGACGTTTGTGGCACGCGCGGCGGGTCTTTAGCTGGCAACACCAACCAAACATCCCCGACTTCAGATGCTGATCAGGTACCTTCGCAACAAAGTGGTCGCGACATATACCAGCCCAAGCCAGTCGACAGGTTCAGCACATTCATTTCCGCAAGGGCGCTAAAGCCCTTTCACGCTGGCAGCACCCAGCGCTGAGCAAAATCCCTACCCGACGTCGAAGCAATACAAGCAGTCACCGGCAATTCCTGAAAATCGCCGAACATACGCTCCGCCGCGCTACGGCCGCTGCAGATTCGGTCAGAAATGCTGTGTTGCCTGTACGGGTATCCGCGGCACCAGGCTAAAGACCGTCTTGTTGAGCTTTATCGGCTCGCGCGCTCTGCCAAGATCATTGCGCCTTGGCGCTAATCGCCGGTTGTCCGCGCCGCATCTTCCAGTCGCAACTGCAAGCTGCTACGCCCGCCCCAATGGTTTACCTCAATCTTTCCGGCAAGATGCAGGCGCTGTCCTTGCGCGCCCGCAACCAAGGGGCCGAGCCCATTCTCGAACGCACCGAATGCCACAGCCTCCATAGAGCGGCTTTGCCGGTCAGTGAACCGCAGGCGGAGATGCGCCTCTCCCATCCGGCGGACAGATTGGATATGCATATCGGGAAATGCGAATCGCGGCGCAGGAGCGGACGCCCCGTAGGGACCGGCGGCCTCCAACTGTTCGACCAGTTCGACTGTCACCGCCGAGGGCATCAGCACGCCATCCAATCGCAAGGACTGCGTGCTGTTATGCGTACCGCCTTGTCGCGCCAGAAGCGTGTCCAGCCGTTGCATGGCCGCGTCCAGATTGCTGCGGGTCACACTCAGCCCTGCGGCCATCTTGTGCCCGCCGCCTCTGTCCAGCAGCCCCTCACGCACCAGCCGATGCACGGCTGCGCCAAGATCAATGCCCGGCACAGACCGGCCAGAGCCTTTGCCGGTCTCACCCTCAAGCCCGATCACGATGGCCGGGCGGCCCAGCGCCTCCTTCAAACGCGCCGCAGCAATACCAATAACCCCAGGATGCCACCCCTCGCCCGCCGCCCAGACCAGCGCGCCTTCTGTGCCGCGCGCTTCGGCCTGTGCCAGCGCCGCGGCGCGGACTGCCGCCTCGATCTCGCGGCGTTCGGTATTCAGAAGGTCCAGTTTCTCGGCGAGAGCCGCAGCTTCAGCCTCGTCGTCACAAGCCAGCAGACGCGCGCCCAGATCCGCCGCCCCTATCCGCCCCCCGGCATTGACGCGTGGGCCAAGCACAAAACCCAGATGGTAGGCTGTGGGCGCAGTTTCCAGCCGTGCCACGTCAGCCAGCGCTTTCAGCCCTGCGCGCTCTCGGCGTGCCATCACACGCAAACCTTGCCGAACGAACGCCCGGTTGACCCCGATCAGCGGCGCGACATCCGCCACGGTCGCAAGGGCAACCAGATCAAGAAAATTCATTAAATCTGGCCCGTTCTGGCCCTGACTACGCAACTGGCGATTTGCCTCAACCAGCATCAGAAAAACGACGCCTGCAGCGCAGAGATGCCCCAGATCGCCGCTTTCGTCCTGCCGGTTTGGATTGACCACGGCCAGCGCTGGAGGCAATGTTTCACCACCAAGGTGATGATCCAGCACGATAACATCAGCCCCTTGCGCCGCCGCGATCGGATCATGGCTCAATGTGCCACAGTCAACACAGACAATCAGATCATGGCTACGGGCGAGTTCGGCCATAGCAGGCACATTCGGCCCATAGCCTTCATCAATCCGGTCAGGAATATAGAGTGTTGCCGGGTGCCCCATGCTGCGCAGCCAGCACAGCAACAGCGCAGCAGAGGCACCGCCATCGACGTCATAATCGGCAAAAATCGCAATACGTTGGCTGCAAGACACTGCGTCAAGGAAGCGCGCGGCCGCGGCTTCCATGTCGCGCAAACTGCGTGGATCTGGCAGAAGGTCACGCAAGGCAGGGGCGAGATAAGCCTCCGCTGCCTCTGGTGTCACACCAGATCGTGCCAGAACCGAACAGACTGCGCGTGGCAGATGCGTGCTTTGCGCAATCGCTTCGCCCAAGCGATCCCTGCTCGCATCCGGTCCGATCCATCGACGCCCCAGCGCCGACGACTCGACGCCCAGAAATGCGCGCTCTGAACTTGCGTCATTCATCGCCACTGTCTCATATTGCTGCCCCTGACCTGACACAAGGCACTGACATGAGCCTGCACAAAGACGCCGTGGCGCACTGGTCAGAGCGGCGAGCGGTAGCTCATCCGGCGCACGGACCCGGTTTTCGAGCGCATCAGCAGCGTGTCAGTCGTCACCCAGCCCGGTTCGGTCCTGATGCCGCGCACGATCGATCCGTCGGTCACGCCTGTTGCCGCAAAGATCACATCACCCTGCACCATCTCATCACGGGTATAGACCTTGTCAAGATCGGTGATGCCTGCGCGCGCCGCGCGCCCTTTTTCGTCATCGTTGCGGAACATCAGACGACCATATATCTGCCCGCCCATGCATTTCAGCGCCGCCGCAGCCAGCACACCTTCGGGCGCGCCGCCTGACCCCATATACATATCGATCCCGGTCAGACCCGGCTCTGCGCAGTGGATCACGCCTGCAACATCACCGTCCATGATCAGCCGGATCGCCGCCCCGGTCGAGCGCAGATCGGCGATCATGGCCTCGTGCCGGGGGCGTTCCAGAACGCAGACCGAGATATCGGCGGGCTCACAGCCCTTGGCCTTGGCCAAGGCGCGCACACGTTCTGCCGGAGTCATGTCCATTGTCACAGTGTCGGGCGCGTAGCCGGGACCGATGGCCAGCTTGTCCATATAGACATCGGGCGCGTGCAGCATCGTGTTGCGCGGTGCCATGGCGATGACCGTCAGGGCATTGGGGAAATCTTTCGCCGTCAGGGTCGTGCCTTCCAGCGGATCAAGCGCGATATCGACAGCCGGGCCAGTGCCTGTGCCGACTTCCTCGCCGATATACAGCATGGGGGCTTCATCGCGCTCACCCTCGCCAATGACCACACAGCCCTGAATGTCGAGCATGTTCAACTGACGGCGCATTGCATCCACAGCAGCCTGATCGGCTGCTTTTTCGTCCCCGCGCCCCACCAGCCGCGCAGATGCAAGCGCTGCGGCTTCGCTGACGCGGGCCAAACCCAGTGACAACATACGATCATGAAATTCTGTCGGCGCGCTCGTCATGGGGCTATCCCTTCAAATCAAGTTTTGTATGCTTCTAGCGGCATGCAGCAACTGCGCACAAGTCCTTGCGTCACCAGCAATGCAATCCCCGCATAAGAGCGGCAGAAACGACTCAGTCTTCTTCGATGGCCAAAGCGACCGGACTGTCAAGCACGACCCCTGTTTTCATCATCAGCGCAACCGCATGATCGATGGCATCACGCGTGGTCTTGTGGGTGATCACCAGAACAGGCGCGCGCGTATCCTGATGGCCGTATTGACGCATCCGGTTGATTGACACACCTGCATTGCCCAGCGCTTCGGCGACTTTGGCAAGCGCGCCAGGTTTGTCCAGCAAGGCCATGCGTAGATACCAAGGCTTCGACCCCATCGCCTTGGCCGAGGTCGCTATTTCCAGCGTCGTGGCAGGTTGACCGAAAACCGGCAGGCTGAAACCGCGCGCCAGATCGATCACATCACCGATGACCGCGCTGGCGGTTGGGCCTTCGCCCGCGCCGGGGCCGCGCAGGATGACCTGCTCGACCGCGTCGCCTTCGATGACGATCATATTCGTGCCACCCTTCAACTGACCAAGCGGGCTATCGGCAGGAACAAGACAGGGTGTCATGGATTGCTCCAGCCCGCGCCCGGTCATCTGAGAGACCCCCAGAAGTTTGATGCGCAAGCCCAGATCAGCGGCGGCACGAATATCTTCGACTGAGATGCGCTCGATGCCCTCAAGGGCGATGGAGTCGAAATCAGGGCGCACGCCAAAGGCAATGGCCGACAGCAGCGTGAGCTTGTGCGCGGCATCAATGCCGCCGACATCCAGCGTCGGGTCGGCTTCAAGATAGCCAAGCTGGTTGGCTTCCTCGAACACGGTTTCATAGGGCAGGCCCGCATCTTCCATGCGCGTCAGAATATAGTTGCAAGTGCCGTTCATTACACCTTTGATGCGGATGATCCGGTTTCCGGCAAGCCCTTCAGTCAACGCCTTGATGACGGGTATGCCTCCGGCAACAGCCGCCTCAAACCGCAAAGCGACATTGGCGGCTTCGGCGGCTTCGGCAAGAGCCTGACCATGAATCGCAAGGAGTGCCTTATTGGCGCTGACAACATGCTTGCCTGCTGCGATTGCGGCTTCGGTCAGGGCTTTCGCAGGACCATTCTCGCCACCCATCAATTCGACCACGACATCAACATCCGCGCGACGAGCCAGAGCTACGGGATCATCTTCCCAGTCATAGGCGGATATATCCACGCCCCGGTTACGGGTGCGCGAGCGTGCGCTGACGGCTGCAATCTCGATCCGACGCCCTGCACGCGCGGCAATCAGATCACCATTGGTCTGCAAAATCCGCACAAGCCCCGTACCAACCGTGCCCAAGCCAGCAATTCCAAGGCGCAAAGGGGATGTCATGGCAGGGGCTCCGTCTGATCAGGTCGGTATCGCGGTCCTGTTATCGACTTGTGCGCAAGCTTGCAACGTAGGTCTTGATGTAGGGTGCGTGGAAACCACGCACCCTACGCGACCGGGCCTATGTTCCCAGTTTGGCGGCATCCCGCGCAAGCGCTTCTCGTGTGGCACTTCTACGATACCACAGCGTGATCGCGGTCGATGTCAGCACGATGAACAGCGAGTACAGAACCGGGATCAGCAACACATCCTGCTGCATCGCTGCTGAAAAGCTGAGCGTGATCACCAGCACCGCCAGTGGGCCGTTCTGAATACCCGTCTCAAGGCTGATCGTGCGCGCGCGGTTCGTATCCTGGCACAGACCACGCGCAACCCAGTAGCCAAACAGCATCCCGATCAGCCCGATCCCGATGGTCGCAAGGTAAATGCTTGGCGCAGTGTCCAGCAGCAACTGATAATTGCGCGGCACCCAGGTCACGACCAGGAACAGGATCACCAGCACGCCGACAAATGACCCGATCAACTCGACCGTCGCACCGATATTGGGATTCAGCTTGCGCAGCACCATGCCAAGCAGCGTCGGCACCAGAAGCACGACGAGGATTTGCGCGACATTTGCAGGCGGAATTGCATAGTCGCCGGACACTCCCGCCAACCCACCGTAAAAGGACAGCAGCACCGGCACCATCACCACAGCCGCCAAAGTGGACACAGTCGTCATCATGATCGACAGAGCCAGCACGCCTTTGCTGAAATAAGCAAAGATATTCGAGGTTGTCCCCCCCGGCATGCAGGCGATCAGCAGAAGTCCCACCACCAGCGCTGGTGACAGACCCAGCCCTATCGCGAGCAAAAAGCCCAGAAACGGCATTACCGCAAACTGACTCAGCAGTCCGACGGCAATTCCTTTTGGTTTGCGAAAGGCGATGAGGAAATCACGCGGCGTCATGCTGGCCCCCATGCCCAGCATGATCACCATCATCATGACCCCCAGAAGCGTTGTTTCAAGTTCGGTCAGCATGGATCACACCCCTTTCGCAAATTCGGCGCGCGCTTCGGCCTTGAGGTCTTTGCGCAGGATTTTCCCGATGGGGGATTTCGGCAATTCGTCACGGATCATGACCGACTTTGGCACTTTATAAGCCGCCAGATGCTTGCGACAATGCGCGATCACATCCTCTTTCGTTACAACATCAGCAACATCGGGATTCTGCACAACATAGGCGCGCACCGCCTCACCCGTTCCTGCGTCCGGCACCCCGATCACAGCCGCTTCCAAAACCGCGTCCAGCTTGGAAAGACAATCTTCGACCTCGTTGGGGTAAACATTGAAGCCCGACACCAGAACCATGTCTTTCTTGCGGTCCACAATGCGCAGGAAGCCGTCATTATCCATCACCGCCACATCGCCCGTGAAGACCCAGCCATTCTGCAAAGTCTTTTCCGTCTCATCGGGGCGATTCCAGTAGCCGCGCATGACTTGCGGCCCCTTGACGATCAATTCGCCCGGCGCGCCCGGCGCGACAGGTTCAGCCTGATCATCGACCAGCGCGATATCTGTGCCGGGCACAGGCACGCCGATCGACCCCACGCGCACGGCCTGATCCAACGGATTGAAGCTGACGAGTGGCGAGGTTTCGGTCAGCCCGTAGCCCTCGGCAACACGGGTGCCGGTGATTGTCTGCCAACGCGCCGCCACCGCTTCATGCAGCGCCGTACCGCCCGCGATGGCGGCTTTCAGCGTCTTGGGCGGATAGGCGGCGAACCATTCTTCATTCATCAGCCCGTTAAACAGCGTGTTCACGCCTGTAATCCATGTGACCGGATAATTTTCCAGCGCGCGCTGGATATTCTGCACCGGGCGCGGTGACGGCACCAATATATTGCGCGCCCCCAGATCGAAAAAGGTCATCAGGTTCGCGGTGAACGCAAAGATATGATACAGTGGCAATGCGGTCAGGACGCAATCCTGCCCCGTCATGTGACGCCCGCCCATGACCTTGACCTGCTCCAAATTGGCCAGAATATTTCCATGTGTCAGCATCGCGCCCTTGGCCACGCCTGTGGTGCCGCCGGTATATTGCAGCAAGGCCAGATCGTCAGATTTCAGCTTGTCCCAATCCGTGACGGTTGCCAGACCGCGACCGATCTTCAGGGCTTCGCGGATGCGCAGCACGGGCACATTCAGCGTCGGCACGGGCGGCAGCGATTTGGTCCAGACTTTCTGTACGCCCCGGACAATCGCTTCGGGCAGGCGCGGGAAAAATTCCGGCACGCCGGCCAGCACAACATGGCGGATCATGGTCTGCGGGATCACCTCGGCCAGCTTGTCGGCAAACATATCCGAGATCACCAGAACCTCGGCGCCGCTGTCACGAAACTGGTGAATCATCTCATCGGGCGTGTACAGCGGATTGGTGTTGACCAACACGCAGCCAGCCTTGAAAGCGCCAAAGGCAGCGACCGGATAGGCCAGCCCATTGGGGAGTTGCACGGCCACACGCGCACCGGGGGTCAGCTTGCAGTGATGGCGCAGGTAGGATGCGAAAGCATCCGACATCGCACCAACCTGAGCGTAACTCAACGAGCCATTCATGCCATTGGGTACAACACAGGTGAAGGCACGGCGTTTGCCATGAGCTTTGGTTGTCGCTGCGATCAGATGCGCCAGTGACGGATATACAGCCTCTGGCAAATCATGTCCGATCTCGTCGCCATAAGCCGCCAGCCACGGGCGGGTTGCAAATTGTGTCACGTGATACCTCCCATCCCGCGCGTTTGCGGGTCTCCGGCCCTTACCATTCCCCACAGCGTCAGATCGGACAAGTCCTGACGTGGCGGGTTGATGGGAAATAACCTTGCGTCACATCGCGCGCAGCGCCGCGACAACCGGCGCAACGGGGCCGCTTGGGTGATATTCCAGTCCCACTGTCGTTAATTCATGCGCATGCAGTGCCGCAAGGATGTCACGCAACTCTGGCATCCGGTCAGGCAGCGGCTCACCCCTGTCACGCGGGTGCGAGAGTTGAACATGCCCGATTTGCGGGGCCAGTCGCGTCAGCGCGTCAAACGCTGCCGCCGCACCAATGCTATTGGCGATGTGAAACCAGTCGAACATCAGTTTCAGCCGTGGATGGTCTAGACTGCCAAGGACGGCCTCCGCCTGAGCAAGGTTCGACAAATGATAGCCG